>JAESSZ010001156.1 GCA_016763875.1 Nannocystaceae bacterium | reverse complement strand
TCAACGAGCTGCGTCGCCGTCGTCCGCCAATGGTCGTGCTCGACACGGTATCCGAAGCACTGCCGGCTGGTGAGGAAACGATGGCGCCGATGGCTGCTGCGGTCCAACGCGCGATCGAGGGTCTGTCGCCGACGTATCGCGGCGCCTTCGTTCTGCGCGAACTCCACGGTCTGGACTACGCAGAGATCGCGGAGCTTCTCGAGATTGATTTGGGCACGGTCAAGTCTCGCTTGTCACGCGCGCGTGCAAACCTGCGCCGAGCCTTGGAACGTGCGGACCGCGTCGCGGAGGAACGCGTTCGAGAAGGCGTTCGAGACCGCGTTCGAGACCAAGCGGGCGAGGCCACGTCATCGCTACACAGCCGCCCACAGGGCGCGCGGCACGGAGGGGGTACAGGATGCAGCAATCGATAGACGACGGCCGAGTTCACGACGCTTTAGCCGACTGGATCGATGACCACGGTGATGCGCCCGATACGTTCGCCGACGATGTCGCGGATGCTTGGAGCGATGCGTTGCTCGCTTCCGCTAGCGACGGCCCCACGAGCGCGGTGTCTGAGTCCGAGGTGGCCGGTCGGCGCCGCAGGTGGCGTATCGCCGTCTCAGCGGGTTTGGCTGCCGCCGCGCTGGTCTTGCTGAGTTCCGCGCCACGGTGGCTTGCGGAGACCGGCGGGGCAAACGCTGTGATCCCGTCGCAGGCTCGCGCGGACGCGAGGGAAGGCGGTGGCTCCGCTACTGAGCGCAATACTGAGCCCAACACCGAAGTTCGCAGTCTGCCGCGACTCCGCGCTCAGATGCGTGAGGTGCTGGCCGCACGATGCGTGCCGTGCCACATGGGCGGCAGCGTTGGCGCCGAAGTTGATGCTCTGGGTGTATTCGATGTGTCTGTGCAGCGCTGGTGGACTTCGATGTCCCCGCGCCAGCGCGGCGTACTGCGACAGCGACTCACCGACTCCCCGAGGGCTGCGCCGGGTGATGCGTCCCTGGTCGATGCGTTTGTCGCGGCTGAGTCGGCGAGCGGCCACGCTTTTGTTGAGCCTCGCGACCCTCGCCACGCAGGGTGAAACGCAGGGCAGCGACGGCCAAAAGCGCATGCGTTCGGCCGTCTAGTCGAATAGATCGGCGAGCGACGGGGCGACCAGGCTGCGAAGCAGCATCGAGAAACGAGCCTTTCTCGAAAGCCGAGCGCGCAAGAGCCCTTCGGCCTCCCCCGCGGACTGTTTGTCCCTGCGAGCGCGGAGGACGGAGACTTCGAGTGTGGCGATCTCTTTGGTGTAGTGGCTCGCGATCTCCCGGAGAAGCTCGGCGCCTTTCATCCGTTTCCGCGCGCGAGCCCTTGTGTCCACAGTGTGGAGCCGCTGCAGTTCGGTTGCCGTGGCAATGGCCGGGGCATCCGTCGCGCTGACAGCCGAGAAGTCGCAACTCAGTTCGACATTGACGTCGTTCGATGGGGTCGCCGTTTGAGTCAAACGTTGTTCCACCCCCTGGCCTGGCGACAAGTATCCGTCCGTCGGGGTTCCTCTCGTGCGTTGTCCGTTGCAGGGGCTGCATGCGGGAAAGAGGTTTGTCCACTCGAACTTGAGTGCGAGGACCTTCGCCTTGGGCACGCGGTGGTCTACCTCCATGTACGCGACGTTGTGCCGACGTTCACACAGGTAGCACTTCCCATGAAAATCGATATTGAGCGCCTCAATGACGTCGTCGTCGCAAAAGGACTTCTGGCTTGCCAGCGAGGGAGGGGCATCAGGCCGACGGTCAACATCAATCATCGGAGGCTGCCCGCGAATGCGATGGGTTCTCGATGTCGCGAGTGACCTGTGCGACGAGAAGATGGGGTACGTCGCGGAGCTCGTTTGCAAGCGTTTCGAACTCCTGTTGTTCCGGCGATCCCAGTACGCGAGCGCTTTTGTACAGGACCCCAAGCCGCTTCAGTTTGGCGGTTGTCGCGACGTCGAAGTCTGTCTCGATCCCGAAGTGCTCCGTGAAAATCGTGCCGTACCGGATCCCGTGAAGGTCTTCGCTGACATACGCCTCGCGGGATGCGAGATCAAACACCGTGGCGCCCGCGAGGCTGGCGAGCACGGCCGGCGAGTGCGTGGCCACAATGAACTGCACTCGCGGGAACAGGCTACATAGAAACGGGAGGATTCGCTCTTGCAACTCCGCATGCAGATGCAGCTCGGGTTCGTCCAGCAACGCCCAACCCTCGGGGTCCGTGATGCCTTGCCGACGTAACCCTTCCGCGGCGAGGAGCAAGGAAGACCAAAGGTAGACAATGCTCGAGAAACCATCGGGGAGTTGGTCGAAGCCGACGTCGCGACCATCGCCGAACTGCACGCTGTAGCGCCACGTCGAGCGGTTGAAGACAAGCTTCAAGCCTGGGTCGGAGAAGATGGACCCGAGACCGTCCTCAAATTTCGCGAGCCGGGCCGCGATTGCATCTGCGACATCGTTGTCCCCGTCCTCTCTCGCAAGCGCGCCCTCAGATCGGAGATTGACGAGGTACTGGAGGATGAACGGAGCACCGTTGACTCCGCGTACAAACGGTTCCGTTTCCAGTCGTGCTGGGCCGGTTGGCTGATTGAGTCTGAGTGTGCGAATCGCTGGCGCGTGGATGAGGAGCGTTTCAGCGCGGGGAACCGGCGCCTGTGGTGCGGGTTGAGTCTCGACTGCAGGCAGTGCCTTGAGCGTTTCGAGTTGACCTGTGAGCTGCCGGACTACCGACGCGTGGGCCTCCGGCAACGTGTGGACCTGACCGCGGGCCCCTTGCAGAAGAGACTGAATGGATCGGATCTGAGCGCCACCCGCTATTTGGGGATTGAGCAGATAGGCTTGAAGCGCGGACAAGATGGTGCTCTTGCCGCTTCCGTTTGGCCCAGTGAGGAGAAGGTGTCTGGGCGCCTCCTCCGTGCCGACGGAGATCTCAAGGTCTTGCACAGCGAACGCCTGGAGCACAGTCAGCGTACGGATGAAGTGCGCTTTGCCGTCGGAGTTGTTCATCGCGCGTGGTCCCTTGGAAGGCCGTAGCGGGCCGCTCGAACGACGGTCGTTGCTACCGCTCCGCCCCGTGTCCTGTGGTTTAGCAGAGGTGCCGCGACTCTGGAAGGCTACCCCCGCGCATGCGTAGTTTTGGCGCCAACGCGGCGCGGGACAGCGACGCGGCGTCCAGCCCGGACTCAGCGACCGAGACTGGTGAGGAAGTCCTTCTCGCTGACAATTTCGGTCGTCGCCCTCGCCGCCACCAAGGACTCGGCCTTCTTCTGTTTCGAGCTCTTTTGTCCACGGCCGGCGCCCACAACACGAGGTCCAACGTCTTGGTCACCGAGTTTGCGACTTTTCCTCCGCGGGCCTCGACGAGGGCATTCGCCTCCTTGCGCAGCGCCTCGTCGCAACTGTGCAACGGGCAGATTGACACCCAGTGTCTCGTCTTGGCATATGCCTGCCATGAATCGAGCGCTCGGGGCGGGGTTCTCACTTGATGGGAAGTCGGTCTTCGAAGTGGATCGCGAGCTGATTGATGGCTTCGCTCCAGCCCTTGGGCGGTCGTGTCCAGCGCTTCTCTGCCGCGAGCACCGCGAGGTAGATCAGCTTGAAGGCCGATTCGTCGTTGGGGAAGTGTCCCTTGCCGTTGACGAGCTAGCGGACACGCGCGTTGAAGGACTCGATCGCGTTGGTCGTGTACAGGATGCGGCGTAGCCCAGGCGGGAACTCGAGAAACGGAACGATGCGTTCCCAGTTGGTGCGCCAGGACTTGGTGATCATGGGGTATTGCGCTCCCCAAGTTGCGTCATCTGAGCCTCATGGGGGATCGACGCGCAGCAGCGTGACATCAACGAGCAGCACTGCGTTCGGTGGCACCAGACCCTCGCAGCCGGCATCCCCATACGCCAGATGGGGTGCCGCACGATATTGACGCCGGCCTCCAACCCTCATCCCCAGCACCCCGTACTCCAACGCCGCGACGACCCGCCG
>JAESSZ010001155.1 GCA_016763875.1 Nannocystaceae bacterium | reverse complement strand
TCATCACCCTCGAAGAGCACAGCGTGCTCGGTGGTTTGGCGGGCGCTGTGTCAGAGGTTTGTATGGAAGAGATGGCTTTCCCACGTAGGTTCGCGCGACTGGGGCTGCGCGACTTGTTTGCGACCGAAGTGGGAAGCCAGAGCTACCTTCGTGCACGTTATGGACTCGACGCGGTGGCGGTCGCGGAGACCGTTCGGACTCAACTCGCAGCAGGGACCACAAAGTGAGTATCAAACGACTTCTCGATATCGCGATGTCGGCCACTGGCTTGGTGGCGACCGCACCGGTGATGGTCCCCGTGCTCATCGCCACTTGGGCGCAAGACCGTCACAGCCCTTTTTACATCGCGAGCCGTGTCGCCAAGGGCGGTGGGTCTTTTCGCATGGTCAAGGTGCGGTCGATGGTCGTCAACGCGGACAAGAGCGGAGTGGACTCGACCGCTGCGGACGACAAGCGGATTACCCCGATCGGTGCCTTTGTTCGCAGGTTCAAACTCGACGAACTCGCGCAGCTGTGGAACGTGCTGAGGGGCGACATGAGTCTCGTTGGCCCACGGCCCAATGTTGAGCGCGACGTTGCGCTGTATACCGACGAGGAGCGCCGATTGCTTACGGTGCGCCCAGGAATCACGGATCTCGCGTCCATCGTGTTCGCGGACGAAGGGGAGATTCTGTCGGGGGCCAGAGATCCAGACCTCGACTACAATCAGCGTATTCGGCCGTACAAGAGCCGGCTTGGTCTTCTTCTTGTGGACCACGGAACGGTTGCGCTGGATATCAGGATCATCTGGCTCACGCTGCTTTCCGCCGCATCGCGTCGTGCCGCGCTGCACGGCGTCGTTGGAATCCTCGAACAGCTGGACGCCAACAGTCTGCTACGCGATGTGGCGGCACGTCGCGAGCCCCTCGTGCCTTATCCGCCACCAGGAGCGAGCGAGATTGTGACCTCGCGCGAGCAACCGACGCTACACTGAGTCGGCACAGCAGCCACTGCGATGCGGCGTCTCCTCAAACTCATCCCGACGAGAGCGTCGACAGGCAAGGTTGCCGCCGTGGCGCTGGGAACGGGCGCCGGGCAGGGGATGGTGGTGCTTGCCTCGCCGTTTGTGACCCGGCTCTATTCGGCGACGGAGTTTGGGACCCTCGCTGCCTTCGCGTCACTTCTGGGTATCGCACTTGCGGCGGCGTCGCTCCGGTACGAACGCGCGATTCTCCTGCCCAAAGCGGACGCCGATGCACGAGCTCTGACCGGTGTTTCACTGTATGTCGCGGTTTGCACGGGCTTGGCGACGGCGCTCGTGCTCTGGCTCGCGTCGGACACCATCGCTGCCACACTCGATTCGGAGGAACTCGGTCGTTTTCTATGGACGGTACCGGCCGCGCTTGCGGCTGCGGCGGTGACGCAGGTGTCCGTGCAGTGGGCGCTACGCAAAGAGGCCTACACCGTGATTGGCGGTGCTCGTTTCGCGGAGGGAGGAGCAAAGGCATTGGCGCAGCTTGGCTTCGGGGTTGCTGCGTTCGGGACGCTCGGGTTGCTGCTTGCCGAGGTTGGCGCAAGTGCACTGGGAGCCGCGTTTCTATGGATTCGCTTGCGACTGGGCTCCGTCGTTCCGGGTCCGATGGCGCCATCGGTGCGCGCCATGATGAACCGTTACTGGAAGTTTCCCGTCTACACCGCGCCCGGGAGCATTCTCAACGCGGCTGGCCTTCAGTTGCCAACGCTTTTGCTCGCGACTGCGTACGGTCTGCAGGTCGCCGGGCTCTACGCTCTGGGCCAACGGGTTGTCTCCGCACCTCTGGGATTGGTGGGGCAGGCGATAGGTCAGGTCTACGTGGGACGTGCGGCTGACGCCGTGCGGAACTCACCGGAACGCGTTCTTGGATTGTACCTCCGCAGCACGGCCAGGCTCTGCCTGTTTGCCATCCCCCCCGCGGTAGGCTTGGGTCTATTTGGGCCGGACCTGTTCGCGTACGTGTTTGGTCCGCAGTGGCGGGACTCGGGCGTCTACGTGCAGATTTTCGCCGTCGCGATGGTGGCTCAGTTTACGGTTGTCCCCGTGTCGCAGACACTGGTGCTACTTGAGCGTCAGGAACTCCAACTCGCATGGGACGTGGGGCGGCTGGTGCTTGTTTCCCTGGCGGTCGTCGGTACTGCCATGCGCGGGCTGTCGCCGACAACGGCGATCGGTTTCCTTGCCGCCTCGATGCTCCTTGCCTACGTCGTGTTGTGGACCATCACCCTGGTTGCAATACGTCGGCTTGCCGATCCCGCCTCTCGTGACCACGACACGTAAACGCCATGGCTCGTAGCACGCACCCCCTGAAGTCGCCGGTTGTTGGCGTAGTTGCGTACATTCTGCTGCTTCAGGCGGCGTACAAACACCAGATTCAGCCGCTGTTTTCGAACATGGGGTTTTCGTATCGTGACCTCTCGATCCCGGAGCACCTCGTAATCTGGATACTGGCCCTGGTGCCATTGCTTACGATCCCGGAGCGCCTCAAGCGTCCCTCGGTGCTCGTTGTCTGGTTCATCTACCTGCTGGTGTACATCCCGTCGTTACTGGTGCCTCCGCATACTGTCGACCTCCAGGGTTCAGCGGCGGCTCTACCCCTGGTGCTGGCGCTGGCGATGTTGATGCTTACGATGACTGGTCGTCTTCCGCTGCTCAACCACGACCCTGGCGTCAGTTCGAGGCGTGGTAACGACGTCTTCAAAGTCTGCGTCGGTATCAGCGTCGTTTTCCTGTACGGAGTTGTTTTCTCGAGTTTCGACTTGTCCAGAGGCATCCCATCACTCGAGGACGTCTACGATGTGAGGCTCGAGTACCGGGACGCAGTCGCGCAGCAAGGGAGGCTCGCGGCGTACGCTGTTCCCTGGACGGCGAGCGTTCTCAACCCGCTTCTTCTAGTCCTTGCGTTGAGAAGTCGGCGACCGTACTTGGCCGTGCTTCCGTTGGTCGGGCAGCTTGCGATTTTCTCGTTCACTGGATTCAAGTCGGTGCTCTTCTCGGCGGCTCTTCTCGTCGGAATTGTTGCGGCGGCGCGCTCGAGACGCGCACCGTTCGGGTTATGGGCGCTGTGGGGATCCAATGCGATCGTCGCTGTGGGGCTCTTGGAGCCGTTGCTTCTGGGAAGCAACGCGGTCGCGGTGTTCCTTGTGCGTCGTCTGTTGCTGGTGCCTGGGCTTCTGACCGGCTACTACGTTGAATACTATTCGCAGCATGGATTTTCGTGGTACGGGCACGGACTACTGAAGGGGGTTTTCAGTGCGAGCCGGTACACGCTCTCTCCGCCAAAAGTGATTGGCCACGAGTATTTTGGGTCGGTTGCTATCAACGCAAACGCGAGTCTGTGGGCCGACGGGTACGCCAACCTCGGCTTTGTCGGCGTTTTCGTCATGACCGGTGCGCTGATGGGGCTGCTTTGGATGTTTGACTCGTTCAGCCAAAGGACAGACCCCGCCACCACCGCCGCGCTACTCGGGATTCCAGCGTTGAGCTTGACCAACGCGGCGTTGCCAACCTGTATCGTCACGCATGGTTTTTGGTTGGCGCTTCTTTTCGCCTACCTGCTGCCTTCCCAGTACCGATCGGGTCGTCGTGGCCGATCGAGTTCACCGCGTCCCACCGATGGGGCAGCGGCGCGCACGCCAACGTGAGTAGGCATCAGCGGATGCGTTTTGCGGGGTTCCCGACCCATACTTCTTTGGCTGGGACATTCGAGAGTACGTTTGCTGCGGACCCGATGACGGCCCCCTCCCCGATCGTGATCCGCGGCTTGAGGCTCACGTTGATCCCAACGAACGCATCGTCGCCGATCTCGACGTGTCCTCCGACGATGGCACCCGCGCAGATCACAACTCGCTCCCCGATGAGTGAATTGTGTCCCACGTGCACATAGTGGTCGATTTTCGTGCCTTGACGGATCTCCGTTGTGCCGAGGAATCCCGCGTCAACGTTGGCGTAGGGAAAGATCTCGACGTTGTCGCCCAGCACGACATCGCCGCAGCGTGGGAAGCCTTGCAGCACGCCTTGTTCGTCGCGCACGAACTCGAACGGCCGGCTCCCAACGCTCGCCATGCCGTGGACGCGGACGCCTGTGCCCATCGTGACGTGTTCCGAGAACACAAGGGCGCCGGGCGACACGCGTGGGTCCGAGGCCGGGTCCATCGGGACGTCGGGAAAACTATCCGGCTCGAGTGTCTCGCTCCAACACAACCGACACTTGCCGGTATTTCCGTGGGGTCGGTGGCCGCGGTTGCATCCGCATGTTGGGTCGGTCACCCGACACTTATACGACTTGGATGCCCGCGGCCGAAACCGAGTCACACGCAGGGCGTGCCAGGCAGCGCTCGTAGAATTGAC
>JAESSZ010001154.1 GCA_016763875.1 Nannocystaceae bacterium | reverse complement strand
GCCAGCGGGGACGGTTGCGGAGCAGCGGGCTCGCCTCCCGCCGCCAGCGACCTGCGCCGACTCCATCGAAGGGGTGTGGAAGTCGCATGACTTTCGCGGCCGCCGTGCGGTGTGGGAGATTTTTACGCTGGAGATCCGACGGACTGAGCCCGGGGGCAACGCGCTGCGCGGCACGATCACCAACGAGTACTGGCTCGGGGGCGAGCGCGACAGCGAGCCCGGACCGTGCGAGGGGGTCAAGCACGCGATCGTGTCGATGGATGCCGTAGGCGCGATCGAGGGCGAGACGATCACGTTTCGCGGCGTCGGCGATTGGCGGGTCGACGCCGTACTGTGTGGCGGCGGCGTGAACTACGTGTTGGACGATTTCACCGGTTCGCTCGACCTCGAAGTTCAGGAGTTTCAGACGCTGGCCAATGACGGTGTCGTCGCGATCAACGAGCCGACCGTATTTCGCCGCATCGATTGTTTCTTGGGCGCTGGCGAGGACGCGGGTGCGACCGAGAACAAGCGGCCCCGCGTCGTGGTTCGGCCGCCCGCGTTCTACCCCCCAAAAGAAGAGCGGGGCGGCGGCTGCATGGGCGGGTGAGGCCCACTGCCGGCAGGTTCTCGTGGCAGCCCCGGCAGGTGCGCGGGTTGCCTCCCCTTAGTCACCGTGAGCGACGTCCTGCACCGTGGCGGTGGCGCCTAGTCTGATGGGCAGCCGCTCGGCCAGCAGGGGTCGTGGATCCTAAGGCACTCGGTTACAGCGGTCTGGGTCGCCTGGTCGAACAGGGGCCCGTAGTCTGCGGCGCACACGCTGCCGAGGTCGCCTCGGATGGCGAATGAGTCCACGAAGGCGACAAGGTTGGGGCTCTCACCACCCGTGCACTTTGTGTCGCCCCAGGGCACAAGGCCCACGGCGGTCGATGTCCCGCCGTTGACTTCGACCGCAGACGAAAGCGCCAGGCCCCATCCGGGTGCACTCGGATCATTCAAGTTGGCATCGTCGAGTTCGAGATCCGAAGGGATATCGTCCGTTAGCAGGACGACGACCACGACCGCGTCTTCGCCTATGAATCCTGCGTTGCACAAGTCTCGAGAGATCGCCCCGTCGAGAGCATCGATGGCGGCGGTGACCGGACGCTCTGCGGAACTGCCCGTAGTGCCGACGGCAGTCATGCACAGCAGGGCCTCGGTGAGGTTGTCCGCTTCGGTGGCGAATCGGTGGCCCTCAACGAAGTTGCACTCGCCCGCGTTGGTCTGCGTCACGAAGTCGCCGAGCCCGTTGCACCCGGGGGCGTTCGCCGCGTAAGCGTCGCTGGTGATGACGGCGACGTGAAAGCGGTCGACCGAGTCCAGTTCGGCCGCAACGTTGGCGATGAACGCAGGCGCAGCCGCCCGCAACTTCGCCTGGGCCTCCTCCATGCCGATGGAGTTGTCGATCACGAAAAGGAAATCGACCTCGCCGCACATCGGCACGAAGTTCGGGACGTCCGTAACGGCGGCCAGGTCCAACTTGATCGGTGAACCAGGATCGCCACCATCCGAATCGCTGTCGCCGATGCCGGTCACGTCCGGAGTGTCGGCACCGGTGCCCGCGGCGTCTGACGTTGCGCCCTGCGAGGTCGCCGAATCCACGGGAACTCCCGTGGAACCGGTCGCTGAGCCGGCGTCCTGGGTGCTCGTTTCGAGCTGGATTGGATCTCCTCCGCAGCCGATGAGCGCGGCAAAGGCCGCAAGGCGTACTGTGCGTGGTGGGGAGGCATGCATCGTGTGAGGGCTCCGTTCGGGTGGCTAGCGGGCGCCGTGGCGTAACAACGTTATCTGCCGCGAGTGCAGCACCGTTGCGGTCCCCCTGAGTTAGCAGGTCGGGGGAGAGAATAGCACTAGTGTGTTTCCGTATCCGCAATTCTGAGCGGCGTTCGCCGGGTGAGCTCCGTTCCACACCTCCGTCGTCACGCAGTTATGCTCGGTGCTGTCGAACGTCGTGAGCAGAGCCCCCTGCTCGTAGACGCGCAGGCTCGCCATGCCTACGGTTTCACACCCGGCCCCGGGTGGGACCCAGTAGTTGGACGGGAGCGTGAACGAAGGGGTTGCGTAGTGGTAGATCGAAGGGTTTGCCCAGTTGGGTGCGGCCGACGAGGTCGTGGTCATAGCCGAGATCACGTCATATCCGTTGGTGGAGAAGTTGAAGGCTTGAACGGTGATGGTCTTGTTCGACCCTTGCGCCCATCCCCGAATGTCAAATGGGGTGGTCCGGGACTGGTAGGCCTGGTCGCTGGGCTCCCAGACGCAACCGGACCCCGTGCCCACGATCAGACAGACGGCGAGCAAACTACCAAGTTGAAATCGCATCGGGCTGATAGTGCGCCCCGACCCCAAAGCGTTCCCGGTTTTCTTTTGGAGCCGTTCTCAGCCTCGCCGCCCGCTCTCAGCGAATCGTCAGACGACCGCTTGCACTCCGGCCATACACCTCCGGATAGTACATCATTTCCGCGGTCGCCGCCGGCCATTGATAGTCCCCCGCCGCGGTCGCTCGCAGGAATACCGTCGTCTTGTACGTTCCCGCCGAGAGCGAATCGACGTAGACCGTGACTCGGTCGGCGCGTTGCTCTTGGTGGGTGACCCACGACCCCTGGTATCCCGACAGTTTCATCGCCGCGCGTCCCTTGCCGAGATTCATCGCGACCGCTTCCAGTCCCGACGGTAGCGGCAGGTCGATCGCCACGAATGATACGTCCGATCGTGTCTCGATCATCAGATCGACCGCCACCAGCTCGCCGGCCTTCGGTAGATTCGTGGGCCCGACCACGCCGCCCGCCAGTCGAATGCTCCGGGTCAGTTTGATCCCTTCCGCCCGCGCATCCGGCGACGGACTCTTTGGCGCCCACTCCAGCCCGACGCGGTAATACATCCGACCGACGCCCGCCCGCTGAAGCAGCAGCGTCGGCTTATCTTGCTGAGCCGCGACGTCTAGGAGCTTGGCCATCGGTACCATCGCGTCCTTGGCCTCCATCTCCCGGCCGACAAGCCGCTGGGCAACGAGGGCTTCGTTGCCCAGCCAGATCCGCCCTTCGAAGTCAGGGGTCTCCGCTTCGTAGACGGCGGCGTATTGTGCCATGGCCACCATTGCGTAGGCGTTCTCTTGCGTGTTGGCCCATCGGCCGCCGCGTTGTGCCGCCATGAGCCCGCGGGCGAGCTGAGGCACCAATGGCGTGTCGGGCGTCGTGTTGAGCAGCGCCATCATGAACAACGCTGAGGTCCGCGTGTCGCTGTCGAAGTACCGCGTCCAGCGCCCGCCATCGGTCTCGATGCGTGCGCTGTCGTTGCGCAGATCGACGAATGCAGCGACCTCGTCGCGCAACGTTTTGATCCGCGGGTCGTCCTTGGCATGATTGGCCAATGTCAGCATGAGCAACGCCTTGGCGAACAGTGGCAGTCTCAGGTGGCGCTCGTACAAACCATCCACGAGATCTGTGGGCGCCTTGCCTGCGTCCGACAGCACGTGCAGCGCTTGCGTCAGGGCAATGTCGGTGCCCAGGGCGGGCGCCTCGGGTTGGGCCCATGTCTTGGCGACCGTGAGCAGGTAGGTCTCGGCGCGCTCCATCGTGGCCGGAGGGACCTTGTACCCCGCGGCCACCAGCCGCCCCAGCACCCAGGTCGCGTACGCCGACGCGTAGGGATGCGGGGTGCTTGAACCCGGCCAGTAGGCGAAACCACCGCTGGGGGTTTGCATGCTCTGCAAGCGATGAATGCCCGCGGCAATGAACTCGCGTGGGCTGTCATCCAGGCCCAGCGGAAAGACCTCGGCCAGGGGACCAATGCCCGCTAGCGGCAATAGGCGGCTCGATGTCTGCTCGACGCAGCCGTGCGGGTAGTTCACGAGGTACCCGACCGAGTCCTGGAGGCCGCCCAGCAGGGTTGAACTCATCGATACCTGCAACCCACCGTGCGAGGGCAGAGCGTCTTCGGGAATCGCAAGCGGCAACGCGCCAGCCGCGTCCTCGGCGAGGTTGCCGTACACCGCGACACGCTCGACGGTCGTGGCCGGGGGCGCGATCGGAATCGGAAGGATCAACGCATCGCTAAAGCGAGCGCCGCCTTTGGTGCGCAAGCTCGCCGTCGCGCGGATCTTGGTGGCGGCGACCTCGTCTGCCCGCACGTACACGGGTACCCGCACTTGACCGCCGGGGGCGAGTTGAAGCGTGAACTTGGCCTTGCCGACGATCGCGAGCGCACTGTCCTCGGCCGACAGCGCCACCGTCAGCGTACCGCCCTTGCCAGAACGATCGTCGACGATCAGCCCGATCTCGGCCTCGTCACCGGGTCGCAGCCCGCGCGGCGCGGCGGCGCGGAT
>JAESSZ010001153.1 GCA_016763875.1 Nannocystaceae bacterium | reverse complement strand
CGGGCGTACTCGACCCGCTGGAGCTGACCGTCCTCGACCAGCCGCGTATCACCGCCTCGGACGCGCACGCTACCCTCGAGCAGGTGGTCGCGCCCACGACCGCGGACGAAGTAGCGGCCGGCGGCCACGTTGATGTTGCGTGTGGCGTCCGTCGCACCGACCTCGGCCACCACGGCGCCCTCCGCGTCGCCGGCGAACACCAAGTACGCGCGCCCCTCGGGGAAGGACAATCGCGCGCGCCCACCTTTGACGGAGCGTACGCGAGTCAAGACGACGTCCCCCTGTCCGCGCATGTTGTACTCGAAGGTCGGGTGGTGCGTCCCGATCAAGGTTTTGGAGCTCGCGCGGATCGTGTTGTCGTAGGCGTAGCCGTAGGCCTCGGCGAGCGTCACCGCGCCGTCGCGATCGGTGTCGGCCGGTCCGACCAACCCGGAGACGAGGTAGTGCGTGAAGAACGAGCCCTTGAGCTCGTCGGACTCCTGCGCGTCCTCGTTGGCCGAGCTCGAGGTCAGAAACACGACCCCTTCGCCCGCCAATCGCGTATCCACGCTGATCGCGAAGGGCTGCACCTTCTTGCCTCCCTTGACCCGCGTGATCGCTCCGGACCGACACGAGTCGAGCACGAGAAGCCTGAGGTCGGCGGCCGAGCCGCGCACCAGTTGCTGCAGCCGCGAGAGCTCGAGGCGGTCGGAGCCCAAGTGCAGCGCATCTGCATCGGCGTGGCCGGAGTAGAAGACAAACAGCACCGCCTGATCGGGAGCCCGGGTCCGGCGGATCCTGTCGTTGGTCGCGATCAAGACGCGTTGGACAGCGTCGCGACCGAGACCCTGCAGCAACACCATGTTCTCCTCCCGAAAATCGCCCAGCGTGGCCAGTACCTCGTGCACCCGGGCGGCATCGGTTTCGGCGAAACGAAGCCGCGGCTCGTCGGACGCTCCTTCGTTGTTACCGATGATGACCGCATACCGAACGATCGCGGCCTCCGCGACGCTGGGCATGAGCGCCACGATCAGCGCGGCCAGCATCGCCCAGCGCATCAGGGCACCGCCCGCTTGGTCGCGCGCAGCGTGATCACTCGACAACCCTGCGGTGGCTCCGGCTCGTCGCGCGCGGCATCGACGGCGGCCCGTAGCTCGGATACCAGCGCAGGACGGCGACAGAAGATCCCGTAAACGGCCTCGTCCCCGAGCGTGTCGTCCAACTCGATCCCGCGGCCGAAGGGCAACTCGCGCCCGGGCTCCATGCGCGTCGCCGCCGGGCCATCGGGGAAATAATCCGTCACGGTCCCGGCCCCATCGCGGCCGAACACCGCTACGAAGCGCGGTTCGATCGCGGAGTAGGTGAACCCCAGGACATCGCCGGGCTGCAGCGCTGTCAGTGTGTCACCGGGGATGACCGCCGCGCCGCGCCGTACGAACCACTCCATGGCAACCCCGTCTCCCTTGGTGCGCGTGCCGGGGCCACCATCGTCGACCGGCGGCTCCTCGACCCGGTCGACCGGCAGATCGCCCTTGGGCCACAAGACCACCGCGAGCACCGCGGCGGCGGCGACCAGCGTCACGATGCCCGCGCGCCACGATCCACGCCCGGTTTGCGGCAGCACCAATGACGGCAGCTCGGCATCGAACCCGTCAATCTCCTCGTACCGCGAGCGGCACACCGTGCACCCTTCGAGGTGCTCACGAGCGCTGGCGTGCGCGGCACCGTCGAGCTCGCCGACGATCAACTTGTCCAGTGCGAGATCCGACAGACACGTCTCGGGGCGCGAGCGGGATAGCGTCGTCATGCGCGCGCCTCCGGTTGCTCAGCGGCGGCGCGCACGCGCTCCAGGAGGTTTCCGACGTGCCGCCGCGAGCACCCGAGCACATCGGAGATCTCGGCCTGCGACATCTCATCGACGTAATAGTAGACGAGCGCCTGCGCCTGCTCTTCGGGAAGCTGTCGCAACAGATCGCGGACGATCGCCTGCTGCTCCGCGCCCGGCCCCTCCTCGACATCGACGGCTCCGCGCTGCTCCAACAGCCGCAGCCGCGTTTTGGCGTTGCGAATGTGGTTGAGGCAGCGATTAGTCGTCGCGCGATACAGGAAGGTCATGAGCGAGCTCCGGCCGGAGAACTGTTCGGGGCGGTCGACGAGCGACAGGAACACGTCCTGCACGACCTCACGGGCGTCCGCATCATTGGCCAGGATCCGCCGGGCCCTCCGCAATACGGAGGGACCATGGGTCCGATAGGCCGCTGCGATCGCCTCCGACACTGGAGGTGTCTACCCGTCTCCAACGGCCGGCCAGTCGAGGTCCTCCAGGCTGCCCAGCGTGAGACTCACGGAGGTCTCGAGGTTCGCCGGTGCCGGGTGCAGCGTGTCCGAGTTGAGGGCACAGTCGTCCGGACCGTTCGGCGTGCCGAACTCGCAGTCCTTCCCGCCGTCGACGACCCCCAGCACGTGGTAGCCGGGCTCATACGCCCCGCCCAGAATCTCGCCCCACGGCGAGCCGGCCTCGATCGATCCGTCGGTGTACATCAACATGTGGGTCTCGGAGATGCCGAGGACCCCAGCGGGAATCACCTCTTGCTGTTCCGAGAACTCGACCGGTCCCGCCTCGGGGTCGGCTGCGATCAGAAATCCGAGCGCGACATTGGGCGCGTCCTCGCTGACCAGCATCGCCTGCTCCGGCGGCGGCTGGAACAGGGCGAGCTCGAAGGCCGCCGGGAACTGACCCGTGACCGGAACCATCTCACCTATTACGGAGTCGACACACGCGCCCCAGGTGGTCGAGAACTCGGCCTCGCCGCCGCAGCCCTCGATGCAATCGACCCAGGCGACGAGCGCCTCTTCGTCGCTGCAGTCGATCTCGTCGAAAAATCCGACGCCGCCGCACGTCTCGATGCAAGCGAAGTCGGACTCCGGGCCCCCTCCGCCACTCATGCTGCACGACAGCGCGGGCCCTTCGCACTCGAGCTCCTCAGATGCGGCGAACCACAACACCGCGATGCTCGGGTCGGTGCTCGACGTGGTGCCGCCCACGTTGCCGCTCACGACCGCCAACGGCTCGCCTTTATAGTCCGGGCCGACCATCGGATCGCAGGCGATCTGCGCGAGCGCGGTCAGGGCGAGGGTGCCAATCAATAGCAGGCGTGTTCGTTTTCCGGTCATTGCAAGCGTTGGGACCGCAGCCCCCCTGGGTTGGGCACGGCGGCGCCCATTTTTTTCTCAAGCGCCGAAAAGGCGCACGTTTTCAGCCGCTTTGGCCCAAGACCGCCGCCTTGATGAACTCGCCGACCTGCGCCAGGTCGGCTAACGATCACATCTCCTCCATGCTGAGGGTCCGGTCGGTCGGATGCCCGAAAGTGACCAACAGGTAGGCCAGAGCTTGTATCGGTTCGCGATCCGACAGCGGCATCGGCGACGAGCCTAGCATCGCTCAGGGCCGATCTCCCGCCCAAGCCCAATAGCTTGCTGTATCAGTCGCGCCTGCAGCTACCGAGATAATTGGGACTGCGCCCGAGTTGGACGCTGCATTTACAGGTCGGTCCACCCGCAGCACCGCGTCGCGAACGGAATCACCACCGTGTCCAAAGCTGACGGATCGGACGGAACAACGCTCTCGCAGAACAGCGGGGCTTCGCAGGTCCCGACCACGCGTCCGTCTTCGGTGCATTCACAGCTCTGTTGGTCGCAAGCCATGGCCCGCACTCCATCAGCGCAGGCCTTCTCGTATCTGCAGCTCAAGAAGTCAAACGGCAGATCGAAGCCATGCGCGCAACCACAAGCGGTCTCTAGCGCGTCGTCCACTTCAGTGCACTCAAAACAACCTTCGGTGGGACACGCCTCGCATTCGCTGTCTGCGATGCAAGCGAAGAACTCAGTCCTAGCCTGATGACATATTGGACCAGGATCGGAGGAGCAAACCTGGATGCACTCCTCGAAGGAGTCCCAGTAGTCACAGGGTTCGAGGTTGTTGCAAGCGACCGAGCACGTGTCTGTGGCGCCGGTGGTCGTTCCGCTCCCGCTTTCCGTCGAGGCGCCAGCCTCGGAGTCTGTCGCATTGCCGGTTGTGTCGGCCTGCGTTCCAGTCGCATCGCCCGTCACGAGGCTGGTCTCACCTCCGGACGTGGCCGCTGTGTCGCCCTGGACCGCTGTGTCGCCCTGGACCTCTGTGTCACCCTGGACAGCCGGGTCGGTCCCGCATCCCACCACGACGGTCAGCGCCAATGGGTAAAGAGTTCTGATCATTGCGGGACCGATTCTTGACGTTGTTTTCATCCTTGCGTTGGGACCCCGAGCAGCCGCATGCGGGCACGATGCCGTCCAAGTTTCTGCGTTCGGGCGCCCGCGGCACCAGACGCGGCACCAGCCGAATCCTGAGCTGGGTCTCCAAGTAAATCGGGGCGGCCTCCCAAGAGAGACCGCCCCGTCGAAAAAAGGTCACCGCACCGCAGTGACCACGCCTGCGCCGACCGTGCGACTACCCTCGCGCATGGTGAAGCGCATGCCGGGCTCGACCGCGATCGGGCGATGCAGATCAAAGCCGATCGTAGCGCGCCCACCGGGCTCCACCAGACCATCGACCTCAAGCGTGGCTGAGACGGCGGTAACGCCGAAGTACAGCTGAGGCATGTACCCCGTGCCAAACGGCGTGTGCCGCCCGCCCTCCTCTTTGTCGAGGACGAAGATCTCCGCCGATCCGCCCGTGTGCGGATGGATCGAACCCGGCACTGCGACCACCATGCCGCGCGTGACTTGATCGCGCCCGACCCGACGCAGCAGCAGACCCACGTTGAGTCCCGCCCGCGCTTCCGCGAGGTCTTGGTGAAAGGCCTGGATGCCCGTCACCACCACACCGCGCAGATCGGTGCCGACAATGTCGACCTCGCTGTGGACCGGCAGCACGCCGCGGGAGACCCGGCCGGTCACGACCGTGCCACGGCCTGGGATCGTGTGCACATCCTCGACCGGGAGCAGAAACGGTGCGGCAAAATCCCGCTCGGGGTCGGCGATCGCCGTATCGAGCGTCTCCAGCAAACGACGGATCGGCGCAACTGCGTCCTCGTCGTCACCCTCGAGGGCTGCCAATGCGGACCCTCGGAGGATCGGCGTGTCGCTGTAGCCGTGCTTGGTGAGCAAGTCCACGACTTCCAGCTCGACGATCTCCAGCAAGTCCTCCGAGCTCACGTCGACCTTGTTGATGAACACCACGAGATGCTCCACGCCAAGCTGGCGAGCGAGCAGCACGTGCTCACGGGTCTGCGCCTGCGGTCCTTGCGAACCGTCGACGAGCAGGATCGCGCCGTCCATCTGGGCGGCGCCCGTGATCATGTTCTTGATGTAGTCGGCGTGTCCTGGGCAGTCGATGTGGGCGTAGTGACGCGTGTCCGTCTGGTACTGCACGTGCGAAGCGTTGATCGTGATCCCACGCTCGCGCTCTTCGGGGGCGCTGTCGATTTCGTCAAACTCGCGCACCGAGCCCCCGTAGACCTGAGCCGCAACCTTGGTCATCGCTGCGGTCAGGGTGGTCTTACCGTGATCGACGTGGCCGATCGTTCCTTCCAAGTTGTGAGCACCCGACACCTGGGCCCCGATG
>JAESSZ010000111.1 GCA_016763875.1 Nannocystaceae bacterium | reverse complement strand
CCGCCGTATCGGAAGTAGAAGCGGCCTCAACCCGCTCGTTAGCCCGGTTTTCGGACGGTCATCACAACGAACCCGGCGAAGCGGCTCAGGGGCGAGTTCATCAGGGCCCACTCTGCTCGCTCCGCAATGCCGCCGAGAAGTGGGATCCGCAGCATCGCGGGGTGCACGGTGAGGATGCGAATTCCTGAGACGTCGACGACTTCGCCGAGAGCTTCAGCGCGGGCTCTGGCTTGTGCTGGTGAGTCGAATCGAGTGCCGATGGCTGCTTCGTCGAAGGTACTCGACGTGTTCTGCGGGCCCCAGGCTCTCTTGATGAGGTAGCGGACCGAGTCTCGGTTGTAGGCGTCGAACACCAGGTGGCCGCCTGGCCGTGTCACCCGAGCCATCTCGGAGAGGGCCTTGTCGATCTCCGAGATGTGCGCGAGCACCTTGAACGAGTACACGACGTCGAATGACTCGTCCTCGAACGGGAGCTCGGTTGCGGAGCCTTCACATACGTCGAGGCCGCGTCGCTTGGCGTGCTCCAGCATGCCCGGGGAGATGTCGATTCCTTTGACGCTGCGAGCGAACGTTTTGACGCGTTCCATGATGAGGCCGGTCCCGCATCCGATCTCGAGCGCATCGCCTCCGGTGCCCACTTGCCGCACGAGCGCCGCGGCTTGGTCGTCGATGAGTTTGTGGTAGCCCCGGTCACGACCGTGGTCATACCCCTGGGAAAACTCGTCGTAGTAGCTGGAGTTGACGGCGCTTGTCATGACAGGTCCTCGTAGTGACGGCGGTAACTGGCGGCCATTTCGGCGGCAGAGAAACGATCGCTTGCGAGTTGGCGGGCAGCGTCGCCCAGCCGTTGAACTCGCGCGGCGTCGCGCAAGAGTGCTGGAATCTCGTCCGAAGATTCTCGAAAGCGCTTGGGGTCTAGCGAAAGGCCAACCTCAAGGTTCTGTCGTCGGCCCAGTGTGAGCAGCTCGCCTACGGGAGGCGCGTCGAGCACAGCGACCGGAACGCCGCGAGCCATTCCCTCGAGGAGGACGAACGGGATGTCGACTTTCTTGCGGGCGTGAGACGCGAGGTACAGCTGCAGGGCGGCTCGGTCGAACAGCTCGTCCATGCTGGAAACCTCCCCAGCGATGGCCACCCGCCCGGCCGCAATCCCAACCTTGAGCGCCTCGTCCAGTCGCTTGCGAACCGCGAGGTGCCGCTCGCCCTTGGGTCGGGTCGCGATCTCCAACCGCCAGTCGTCCAGACCAGCCATCGCTTTCGCTACCGCTATCAAGCGTTCGCCAACTTCGTCGTCCAGATCTCCGGCGAACAGGACGGTGCGTCGCTGGTCGAGAGGAGGACCCGGCCGTTCTTCAGGAATCTCGACCCCAGGATAGACGCGCGCCACGCGGTCCATTGCGACCCCGCTCGAGATGAGTCGCTCGCGACCCCAGTCCGAAGTCACCACGACACGGTCGAGTCGGCCCAAGAGTCCCGCGATTGACTCGCAGCCCGTCGAGGCGGGCAAGGTCTGCAGGACGGGGCGGCTGCGAGGGAATCGGCGTAGCAGCTCAAGCGCCGTTGCCGAACCGCGGTTGGGTGCGAAGAAACTGTGGATGGGGAGCTTGGCCATGCTCGGCGTCACCATCCTCGCCAGCATCCGAACCTTGTCGCCCAAGCTCGGCTGATAGCTCATTGCGGTGGCAGGCAAGACGCGGTCGCCTGAGCTCCTGACGGGGGCAGCCGGGTCGCCGAAGTAGACGACCTCGACGTCGCTTGGCATCGCCCGCAGCATGTTGCGCACGAGCACAGCGGTGCCGTCACGGAACGGAGCCCGGACCGGCCTGCACAACAACACCCAAGGACGCACGTCGGACACGGCGAGGCGGGAGGATACATGTGGCCCAGCCACCTGGCGACAACCTGGCGACAACGCCTACGGCCGAAACGGAATTTCGTAGCCCTTGCGTCGGATCTGGGCCTTCTCGAAGAACTGCCGCAGGATGCCGATCCGCGCCATCCCGGGGGAGTTGTTGTCTTGGATGAGGTTGTGGAGCTCACCCGGATCGACTTTGAGGTTGTACAGCTCCATCGTGTAGTTGCGGTCGTCGACGATCGCCTTCATCCCGTCGCTGAACAGCAGTGCCTTTTTGAGTCGGCCTTCGGCCACGATCGGTCGCGTCAGCTTCTTCGCAGCCTTCTTGTCGCCACGGATGATGGGAACCAGGGTCTGCCCCATGTAGATGCCCGGCGTCGACTGTCCGAAGATGTCGAGGACCGTCGGACCGACGTCCATGAGAGTGACCGGTGTGTCGATCTCCTTGGCCTTGATGCCCGGCGTCCATACCCACAAGGGCACGCGCAGCAGCTCGTCGTACAGGGAGACCCGGTGGTGCTTGGTGCCGTGCTCCCCGAAAGCCTCGCCATGGTCCGACGAGATGACCAGGATCGTTCGCTTCCCGATGTCGTGCGTCTCAAGGTACTCGCGCAGTTTACCGATCTCTTTGTCGATGAGGGCCAGGTTGGCGAGGTACTTGTTGAACGCGCCCTTCTTCTTGATCGGGCTGACGGTGTAGTGCGCGTCCAGTAGGTGTGTGAACCCGAAGAACTTCTGTCCCTCGTCGAGGGCCTCGAGTTCACCGATGAGTTTGGGGATCTGCCAGCCGCTGACCTGATATCGCGTGCCCTTGGGTTTGTCGTACGTCTCTTCGTCGAAACCGCGCGCAATACCCTGTGCGCCGACGAGCCAGCGCGTCCCCGGAGCCGTCATCGTGCGAACCCCCGCCTTCTGCAGCAGTTCTGGGAAGCGCGGAGAGTCGTCCTCATGTGGCCAAAGGTCGCGGATGCCTTCCTGCTTGGTCCAGTACAGCTGCGAGTAGTAACGACTCGCGAACATCTCAGCGAGTGTGTAAACGGTCTGCGATCCAGGGGCGCGGGCGTTGGTGAAGACAACCGAGCTCTTGCGTAGCTTCGCGAGGTGCTTGAGCTTCTTGTTGTGCTCGCCGTCGGTCATGAGATCGGCACGTAGCGAGTCGATCGTCACGAGCAGCACGACGGTGGTGTCATCGCGCCAACGAGGCTTGGTGGGCGCGATGTCTTTGACTTCGGTGCGCTGGTCAAACCATGGCTCCCACGACTTCGCGATAACTCCGAACGCCGCGGTGCCGCCGTAGGCCGTGCGTGCCTGGTAGGGCGCCACGATCGAGCCGCTGTGCTTGAGCATCTCGAGCATGACTGTGTTGTCGGGACGCACCAGCAAGGAGATCGCCGCGAGCCCGAATGCGATCGCGACCGGGAGTCGTGCCTTGGCTCGCCACCACCACGCGGGAACTGGTGCGGTGGCTAGTGACGCCGCGATCCCCGTCGCACCAGCGAAGGCGAGGAACAAGTGTGCGGCGGGGTAGTCGTCCCTCAAGACGAGGTGATTGAGCGCCAAACCCGCGAGGCCGCCTGCCACTCCGAGCCACCGGAGTCGGGGACGCGCGAGCTTGTCTCCGAGCCAGGCGGTGGCGGCGATTACCAGAGCAAACCCTGCAATCAGGGAGTAGAGAAGGACTTGCCACGCACTGGGCACGGCCTCTTGGGCGAATCCCGCCAGGTCCTCGCCGAGGGTCGGGACGCCCAAGGCGAACGCCACCGCCGCCAGCGCGGCAGGACCAGCCCAAGAGCCGGTTGGCCTAAAACGAATCCACAACGCAACCAGCACGACTGCAAGCAGGCCAAGCGCAAGCGTGTGCCCTGTTTCATACTGATAGTGCGCGAGACGAACGTGGGCGCCTCGCGCGGGCATTGGACTGCGCGCGATGGCTGCGAGGTTGACCGTGAGTGCGGCCAGCATCGCCAGCGTCGTCGCTCGGGCGCCTCCCAACGTGCCCGCGTTGCCGCTGCCAGAGGACGATAAGGGGAGATCCACGGCGCGGGATGGTAGCCCAGGTTTGTTTCGTCGGCGCTACCTCCGCGCAGAACCCGAGGTGTGACGCGCGCGCGTTGTACGTAGCGGCATTCGCGGACACAATGAGCGCATGGACTGGCTTACGGGAAAGAGGGCGGCCACCTGGCAGGTCGCGGCGTTGGGAGCGATCGTTGGCGTGTGGTCTTGTGGCGACGATGGTAAGAGCAGCGTCTCCGGCAGCGACGCCGGGGCCACTGCGGGTGACGACGGCATCGACGCCGATGGTGCCGCCGATGGTG
>JAESSZ010001152.1 GCA_016763875.1 Nannocystaceae bacterium | reverse complement strand
GCCAGCGATCGACAGCTCCGGCCGAGCCGTGAACGTTGCGGTGAACTCCGCTCCGATGGGTTTGCCGTCCTTGCCTGTGAGCGGCCCGATGTTCAACGCGTAGCGTTGTTCCGGGTCGAAGTGCTCGTCGGCCTCGAACGTGACGGACCAATCGCTGTGCCAGGTGGTCTTGCCCGCGACCGGAGGGTCGATGACCAGTGAGCCGGTGGGGTCGGCGGGGATTGCCACGGGACGCCGGAACGAGACCAACAGCGCCCGACCGGACAGCGAGAACGCTCCGTCGTCGTTGAGTGAGGGATACTGAATGTCATCGGCTGGCGTGCTCTCGCCGCTTACCGCCGTTGGCGACGGCCCGCGCGGCTGCGAATGCGGGTCGGGTGGGAACACCAACACCTCGCCCACGGCACCCGCGGCCGCCGCGACGAACGGTCGTTGCGCGACGTCCGGGGAATCTCCGCGATGTGTGGGCTGGCAGGACACCGACAACGCGGCGCTGGCGAGCACCGCCACGGCGCGTCCTGGAGTTAGCCGACGACGGTCACGGGAGAGCTTGGCGATCACGGCTCCGTACACTGCACGGAGTCTGCCAGAGTCGGCTCGCGGATTTGCGGCGGCTTGCCGCGTGCGTATCGGTCAGAAAGTCACCAATCATCGCGGGAACAGACACAGAAAATAGACAGCCGGAGGCGGTCAATTGCCGGGAATACGGGCCGTCATTGGGCCGTAGGCGTTGCTTGTGTGAAAAGCCGTCGTTGACGGACGGTGCTCTACCGAGGACTTTGCCCTAATCTCCGCGGATGCAGGGCGGCGCCTACGATCGTTTGTTCAACCCCTCCGAAGAGCACGGGATGCTCCGCCGGACGGTCGCGGAGTTCGGTCGCCGCGAGGTCGACCCTCAGGCAGCTGAGTACGACGACAAGGGCGTGCTCAACGTTGCGCTATTCCGGAAGCTCGGTGAGCTCGGTCTGCTGGGAATCACCGTGGGCGAGGCGGACGGCGGCGCGGGCATGGATGCCGTCGCGGCGGTGATCGTTCACCACGAGTTGGCGAAGTACGACCCGGGCTTCACGCTCGCCTACCTCGCGCACTCGATGTTGTTCGTCAACAATTTCTACCACGCGAGCAACGAGGAGCAGCGCGGCCGCTACCTACCCAAGGTGCTTTCGGGGGAGTGGATCGGCGGGATGGGCATGACCGAGCCCGGTGCGGGCACCGATGTCATGGGGATGACGACGACGGCGGTGCCGGACGGTGAGCACTACGTACTCAACGGGACCAAGACATACATCACCAACGGCTGCGAAGGGCACTGTTTCTTGGTCTACGCCAAGTTGCGCGACCGGTTGACCGCGTTTCTCGTGGACCGTGATTGCCCTGGTTTTTCGACCTCCAACCACATCGACAAACTCGGCATGCGGGGCTCGACGATGTCGGAACTCATCTTCGAGGACTGCCGTGTGCCCAAGGCCAATCTTGTGGGCAAGGAAGGTGACGGGCTGACGCACATGATGCGCAACCTCGAGATCGAGCGCATCACGTTGGCTGCAATGAGCGTGGGCATCGCCGACCGTTGCGTCGAGATCATGGTGCGCTTCAGTCAGGAGCGTCGTGCCTTTGGCAGCCCTATCGCGGAGTTCGGCCAGATCCAGCGTTACATCGGCGATGGTTACGCCAAGACCGAGGCCGCCAAGTGCCTCGTGTACAACGTCGCCGCGGGCATCGGGCCGCAGATTCGCAACCGTCTGGGCTCGGACGCCGCCAAGCTGTTTGCCGCGCCCGTGGGCAAGGAAGTCGCTGATTTCGCAATGCAGGTCATGGGCGGCGCCGGCTATTGTCGCGAGTTCCCGGTCGAGCGCTTGTGGCGTGACGCGAAGTTGCTCGAGATCGGTGGCGGTACGCTCGAGGCGCACCAAAAGAACCTGACCAAAGACCTCGGCCGGCAGGTCCGCTGACTCGGTGCCGGACGCCACTGACAGCGGTCGGGAGCAGGAGATCCGCGTGGTGGGGGCGGGCGCCTTGCGACATGGTGAGTCGATACCGTTCACGTTTGTCGCAGCCGGCGAGACGTTCGAGGGGTTTGTGCTGCGATACGACGAGGGGCCCGTCGACACGTTGGTCGCGTACCGAAACTGGTGTCCACATGTCGGCACGGATCTCGACATGGGATCGCGCCGCTTCTACTCGCGCAACGTCGGGCGCATCTACTGCCACACTCACGGGGCGCAGTTTCAGGTCATCACCGGCGAGTGCGACTTTGGTCCGTGCGTTGGCTTGCACCTGGAACGCTACGCGGTGCGAGCAGTCGGCGCGGACGCCTTGGTCACGGTGCCGGCTGGCGACAGTGCCGCGACGCACGATCCCGAAAACCCGCCAGAACCGGCGGATTGAAGCAGCAGGGCACGATGCTGTTGTGAGTTGGGGTTTTGTCGTAGGGTCCGCCGCAGTGGCGTGCTCGCGACGGGCCGCCCTTGCACAAAGTCAATACGCAGATCGGTCTGGACTTTGCTGGACCGGGCGTAGACGATGCTCAGGAGATTATTCGCCATGACAAAGCTTCACCTGTTTTCCAGCCTCACCTTGTCCTTCGCTTTGACGCTCTCGACCGGTTGCCCCGCCGACGACTCCGGGGGTGATGACACCGCCGCTGAGGGAACCACCGGTGGCGCCGATGACGGCGGTACCAACATGACCACCGTTGGTGGTTCCGGGATGATGGAAGGCGATACGACCGCAGGCATGGAGAGCAGCGGCGGCCCGATGACGATGGGCACGGCGACCACGGCTGAGGGCGGCTCCTCCGAGGGTGGCGTCGATCCGCTGCCCGACGGCTCGATGTGCACTGAGAACACCGACTGCATCTCGATGGAGTGCTACGCCGCAGGCATCCTTGGCGGCATTTGTGGCGAGTGCAACGAAGACGCGGACTGTGAGTTCGGCTGCTCGTTGCCCAACCCAATAACTTCGGTCCCGTCGGCCTGCAACGACGGTACGCTCGGTGCAGGCTGCGAGAGTAGCGATGTTTGTGTCGACGACTTGGTCTGCGCGCTCATCATTGATGCGCCGATGTTCGACCTCTCGGCGTCGACCTGCTCAGAGTGTGAAGATGACGCAGGGTGTGGAGACGGCACCAGTTGTCAGCCGAGCTACGATGTGCCGAACATCAGCGGCAGCAAGACTTGCGTTGCAGACCTGTCGCTGCCGGACGGCTCTGGTTGTGACCTCGCTACGGGCAGTGGTGCTTGCATGAGCACGTTCTGCGCGGCGGCCACCCTGGCCGACGCTATCACGCTCGGCGTGTGCTCGGGCTGTCTCACCGACGACGACTGCACGGGGGACGACGTCTGCAGCGACGCAGAGATCGATCTGGCCCAGGGCCTCGTCCCGAGTGCCTGCGGCGCAGCCAAATAGTCGACACTTCACTGCGAGCTAGTCGCAGGAATCACAAAGGCCGGGCCCATCTGGGGTCCGGCTTTTTTCATGGCCGGCGCCCGACTACGAGTCCGACGGCGCCGCGATGGAGGACAGAAACTCACCGGCGATATCACCAATGTCCTGCGAGGACAGCTCTTCCTCCTTATTGATGTCGTAGTGGTGGACCGTGTCGGGTAGCTCTTCAAGGAATCGGCTCGGAACACGCTCGATCTCACGGCCGCGGTCGATGCGTCCCGCGCCGCGGGTCAGCCACAACTGCTCGCGGGCGCGCGTGATACCGACGTAGAAGAGGCGGCGTTCCTCATCGAGGTCACCCGCAATCGCATCGCTGGCGCGCGGCGCCTCCACACGACGATGTGGCATCGTGCCCTCTTCGACGCCAATGATGAACACGTGGTCCCACTCGAGGCCCTTGGAGCTGTGCAGCGTGGCGAGCGTGACCTTGCCCACCGGAGCTGCTTCCTCCGGCTCGGGGCTATTGGCAGCCCCATCGAGCGATAACGTGCCGAGGTACTCCGGCCAGTGCGGACGAGCGTCGGGCCCCTTGGCGGCAACGCGCTCTTCGTAGCGCTGAATACTGCCCAGCAGCCATTGGATTGACTGCCAGCGGAACTCGGTGGCCTTCGCCGAGCCGACGTCGTGCCGAATATGGTCCCGCAGCTTGATGTCGTCGAGAACCTCCCTCAGGGCGACGGAGGCACCGGCTTCGCGGGCGCGGACTTGGGCGCGCCGGATGATGCGCGAGAAACTTGCGAGGCCTTCGACCGAACGGCCGGGCAGGTCAGGGATCGAGTCGAGCCGGTGCACGGCTTCAATCAGCGGTATGTGATTGGCCTTGGCGTAGCTGGACAGGATGTCCATGGTCTTGCGCCCCACGCCGCGAGGTGGGGTTTCCAGGGCGCGGCGGACGGCGAGTTCGTCTCGCGGCACGACAATCGCCTTGAGGTAGGCTTGGGCGTCCTTGACCTCCTTTTTGTCGTACATCGACTGACCGCCAAGGACCCGGTAGGCCACACCGTGGGTCTGGAGCTCCTCTTCGATGAGTTTCGCCTGCAGCGCCGATCTGTACAGCACCGCGACCTCGCATGGGTCAATGGTCTGGTCGACGACCATCCTGCGGATCTTCTTGCCGATCCACATCGCCTCGGCATTGCCATCGGCGGCGACGACGACGTTGACCGGGTCGCCTCCGTGGCGCGTGACGATCAGTTCCTTCTCGTGGCGATCTTTGTTGTTTCTGACCACCGAGTTGGCGGCTTCGAGGATCGGGCCCCGAGAACGGTAGTTCTCCTGCAGCTTGACCTCCTTCGCTCCCTCGAAGTGCTCGCCGAACGCCAAAATGTTGCGAACGTCGGCCCCACGCCAGCCGTAGATCGCCTGGTCATCGTCGCCGACGACACATAGGTTTTGATTCGGCAGCCGGACGATACCGCGCAGTAGCTGGAGCTGCGCGCTGTTGGTGTCCTGGTACTCGTCGACCATGACGTAGTCGAAGCGTTGCTGCCAGCGGTCGCGCGTCACCTCGTCTTGGGTCAGCACCCGCGCGACCAGGCACACCAGGTCATCGAAATCGACGGCGCCGAGGCTACCGAGACGGTCGAAGTAGGGCTCGTAGATCGAGGCCGCCACCACATCGTATTCGTCCACGACCTCGCTCTGGACGCTCTCGGGATCGATGAAGTTGTTTTTCCACAGGCTGATCCGCTGAACGATGGCGCCGAGATCGAAGCGACGGTCCCCGCCAACGTGATGGCCGTGTTCGCGCAGCAGACCGCGGACGACCCCGTAGACGTCGCCTTGGTCGAGAATCGAAAATCGTGACCCGGGCATGCCGAACGGCTCCGGATCCGACCGCAGGATCCGTACACCGAGGCTGTGAAACGTCGAGAGCACCAGTGCGCCCGCAATCTTGGGCCCGACCATCTTGCCCAGACGTGCCCGCATCTCGCCGGCCGCCTTGTTTGTGAACGACAACGCGACGATGCGATCGGCGGGCACGCCCTGCTCGAGGAGGTACACGACACGATGCGTGATGACGCGGGTCTTGCCGGAGCCCGCGCCGGCCAAGACCAGCAATGGGCCTTCGGTGGTCGTGACCGCGAGTCGCTGACTGGGGTTGAGGTGGCCGAGGTCCATCGCTGCGCCGCGTGTCGCGGACGCCAAGAATTACGGGGGCCGGCTTGGGCTTTCAAGTCTCAGCGACGCTTTGCCGGATCTACCGTGAGGCGTCGCGGGAGCGGTCACCGGTCGACCGGTTGCATTGCGCGGATGCCGGACGGCACGGTTTGTCGCTACGTCGTGGTCCTACGTCGTCGGTCATGGCCACGCGTCGAACGCGACGTTCAGGCCCAACATGAAGGTCGGAAGAACGCGTCGGTCAGGCTCGGTGCCCGGCGCCGTGCGTTCAGACCTGGGCCCGATCATCGCGCCTGCCCACAGCTCGGCGGCGAGCCGTTGACGGATCGGCTGGCGGAATCCCGCACTGATGAGGCCGGCAGTGTGTCCCCATGTGTCCCGCCCGGTCGCGCTGTCGTGGAACGGAGGCGTGAAGCTGTTGTCGCCGTAAGCGGACAACACGATCAGCTCGGCGCGCCCGAACACGCGACGCCCGTACGCGCCCAGTCCAACACTGCCGCCACCGACGCCACGATAGACCCGGTCCGCGGGGGAGACGTTCTTCGCGATGAACCCGCGCGCGTGAACGTACAGAGGTTTGTACAGGCGCCCACGAATCTCGATCTGCAGACCGAGTCCGAAGAAGGACCCGTGTTTTTCGCACGTGCGTGCTTCGGCCCGACATTCCTCGCTCCCGATCGCGTGTGGACCGATGAACGGGCCGCCGGCCAACACGAGCCGTGGGAACCGCGGACGGCCGGTGCTCGATGTTGAGTCCGGTTGCTTGGCGTCGACGGTGCTCGGCGCCTCCTCCAACTCCAGGTCCGGGCTGGCGGTGAGGACCGCGGCGTCGCTACCCGCGGGCGCGTTCGGTTCGGGAGGGGGCGGACTTGAGGCGCCGGCTGCGGCGGGGAAAGCCACGATACCGAGCAGAACCGCCAGCTGCGCCCCGCGGAACTGAGCATTCATCGCCTCGATCGTGCCTGGCCGCGGGCGGCGGCGCAAAGTCCTTGGGTTCGGTGTGGGCACACACCGATAGCTGCGGTTGCCTCGCATCGGTGCCTTACCAACGCATGCCCTCAAGCAGGATTACAGGGCGAACGGATCGGCGAGGGTGATCGTGGCTCGACGGCGCTTGGACGGAATGGACACTCTCTCAGTGCGCGAGGTGGGCGCCGGAAGGTCCGACACCCGCGTCGGCCGCAGCGCGGGGCTCATCGCCGCGGGGGCTTGCAGCAGGATCGAGCTGTCAAACGGGATGTCCCCAGACGCCTTAGCAGGCGTGGCGGCGGTCGCGTTTGTATCGGTCTCCGCGCTTGCGGTCGCGCTCGGGTAGGGCCCATCGCTGGCGCTCGCGTCGTGCTCGGTCTCCGCCATCTCTCGGTACAGGACGTTGGTCGCCGCGTTGGCGGTCGCACGAACGCTCGACCGGGGCTGCGGCTCGTCGTCGTCATCAATGATGATGATGACGTCTTCTTCGAAGTTCTCATCGAACGCGCGGTCCACTTCCGAAGCGAAGCTCGCGTCGCTCCCGCGCCGCAGACCCCAGGCGTCACCGGTCGAAGCCAACGTCACGTCATCGGAGATCCGGGTGCTCTGCGGCGTGCCGACGGCCAGTGTCCGTGGTGTGGACAGAGGCGTGGATACGGCCAACGGCTCCGGGGCATTGCTCTGTCCGCCGTGCATCGAGCCTGACGAATAGAGGATGGCTGCCGTGACTGCAGCGAACGTTGCCGTGCCCGCGAGTCCCGGGCGTACCCATCGACCCAACTCCAACTTGGATTCGACCAGCGTCGGGTGGACCAATACTGCGCGGGTGTATCGCCGCGGCACTGTCCGTGGCGCCCTGTGTCCGCACGCCGACTCGATGGCAGCGATCGCGTCGCAGGGGCGGTCGAACGCGATCAGCAGCACGTCGCCGCGCGCGGTCGGGTCCAAGCCGCGCAGCACCCGTTGATGCACTTCGGGGTCGAGCGCCTCGGGGGCGAATACAACTCTCAGGTCAGCATCGTGGCGGCGTCGCGAGCGTTGCAGCGCAGCACTGGCATCACGGCCGGTCCACAGTCGGGCGGTGTATCCGCGGATCTCCAGCGCATCAACGACACAGCACGCGCTGGGCCGCAGGCCCTCCGAGCAAAAGATGGCAACGCGTCGCGCTGAGTTCCGGGCGAATGGGGTAGGAGAAGTGACCACCTGTAGGTTTGGTCGCACGCGTCCCGCGGCCGGCCAAGAAAGCGGCGAAAGTCCCAACCCTGCAAGAGGGTGCGCCTCGCAGGCTGTCCGCTTTCAAATACCTATCCACTGAACGCGCGCTTACGGTGTGGTCCCGCTCAGCACCCGCCCCAGAGCCAGACCGCCCCAGACGCACAGCACGCCGATGACGACGTGAGTGGCGATCTGAATCCCGACGACGGCGTATCGCGCGTCCCGCAACAGCTCGTACGACAACAAAGCGAACGCGCTGTAAGTCGTGAACCTGCCGAGAAAGCCCCCGACGACCGCGGTGCGGGCGGTGCCAGCGGGGATCATCGCCGCCGCGACACCGATCGCGAGACACCCGAGCATGTTGACCGCCAGCGTTCCAACAAACGGAAGCCGTTCGGACCACCGCGCGTCCAGGGCAGCCGCGAGCAAGACCCGCAAAGTCGCCCCAGTCCCGCCGGCGATGAAAACCCAAACGAGCTGCCGAACGACAGCGGTGGTGGGGGTGGGCACCAGGCCCCTTTACTAGGCGCCGTAGAAGCCGTCGATGAACGACTGGTACTTCTTGTTCACGACCTTGCGGCGGACCTTCATCGTCGGCGTCAACTCGCCGCCGTCGATCGAGAGGTCAACGGGAAGCACCTTGATCTTCTTGATCGTTTGCACCCGCGCCAGGTCCGCGTTGATCTTGTTGACCTCCTTGAGCAGCCAGGCCGCGACTTTCTTGTCGTCGGCAGCTTCTTCCATGGTCTTGGCGTTACTGCCAGCCTGCGCGATGGCATCGTCGAGCTTGGTCTCGTCCAAGGTCAGCAGTGCGGACAGGTGTTTTTGCCGGTCGCCGACGACAACCGCCTGGCTGACCCAAGGGATGCTCTTGAGCTTGCCCTCGATCAACTGCGGGGCGACGTTCTCGCCGCCCGCGGTGATGATGAGGTCCTTCTTACGGTCGGTGATCTTCAGAAACCCGCGGCTGTCGATCTCTCCGATGTCTCCGCTGTGCAGCCAGCCTTCGTCGTCCAAGGCCTCCGTCGTCGCCGCCTCGTTCTTGAAATAGCCCTTGAACACATGCCGCCCACGCATGCAGATCTCGCCATCGTCGGCGATCTTGAGTCCGGTGCCGTCGAGTTTTCGGCCCACGAACGTAGTCTTGTACGCGGTCGGCAGCGAGGTCGTGGTCGGACCCGCGCATTCCGACATCCCATAGACCTCCATGAGAGGCACGCCCAAGCTCAGGAAAAACTCCAACGTGTCCTGGCTGATCGGCGCCGCCGAGGTCACCGCGACACGGCAACGGTCAAGGCCCAAGCGTTCGCGAACCTTGGTGTACACGAGCTTTTCCGCCAGTCCGTAAAATAGCGGCCGCGCTTCGCCGGTTTGGTCGGCATAGCCGCCCTTGAGACCCACCTTGCGCGCCCAGGCGCCGATCTTCTTTTGTAGACCGGAGGGGTTGGCAGCGGCGGCAGCCTGGATCTTGGCCTGAATTTTCTCCCACACGCGTGGCACGCCGAGGAAGATCGTCGGTCGAATCTCGCGCAGATTGTCGCCGAGCTTTTCCATGCTCTCGGCGAACGACACCGTTGCACCCGCCACCATGGGCCCGTGCAGCGACACGATCTGCTCCGCGATGTGTGACAGTGGCAGGTAAGACAGCATGTGGTCATCGTCGACCGCACCCAGCGACTCAAGTGCAGCCCTGGCGGTCCACGTGATGTTGTCGTGGCTGATCATCACGGCCTTGGGCTCGCCCGTGGTGCCCGACGTATAGATGTACGTGCACACGTCGTCCGGGTCCTGTGCCTCGATGCGCTTGTCGAGTTCGGCGTTGTCGGCTTCCTCACCGAGCTTGAGGAACTCCGGCCACGCGTAGGCGTTGTCCTCGCTGCTGTCGCCGTACATCAAAACGATGGCCTTGAAGTTGGCCAACTCGTCGCGGATCTCGAGGAACTTGGCGAGTTGAACCTCGTTCTCGACGACGGCAATTTCCGTTTCGGAGTGGGACGCAACGTATTTACATTGCTCAGCCGAATTGGTGGTGTACACGCCCGCGGGGCGACCACCTGCATAGATCGCGGCGAGGTCGGCGATGTGCCACTGCGGGCAGTTGGCGCCGACAATAGACACGCCGCGTCCGGGCTCAAGACCGAGTTTGATGAACGCTTTGGCGGCGAGGCGTACCTCATCGCGATAGCCGCTCCACGAAGTCTCCTTCCATGTGCCGCCTCGCTTGACCCGAAGGGCCGTCTTGTCTCCGAATTTGTCGGCGGTCTTCTCGAAGACCTGCATCACGGTCAGTTTTTCCGTCATCGCTTTTTCGTCATCCGGCCGGCCGCAGCGCCAATGGCGGTCGATCTGGCCGACGATAGATCGGGCGTCCGCAAAAGCGAAGTCGCAGTGTGTAACGGCGAATACGCCGGGTCTGGACTCGCCGGACGTCGTTACATGCAGCGGCGCGTTGCGCGGTGAGCCAACACACGGTGCTAAGTCGACGAAACAGCGTTGGCGGGACGCGTGCGGGCGCCTGGGCGTAGTCTGGTCTTGATGGGCCGTGGTCCCCACGCGATGGACGCGAGGTTGTTCGCAGCGACGGCCGTCCCGGTATTGCGCCTGGCGTGCACCGAGCTGTCGTGGCTGTTGCAGCGGGGCTACGCGGACAACGCCTCACGCGCTCTCGTTGGAGACAGGCATCGACTACAGAAGCGGCAGCGCACGGCGATTTCCCGGAGCGCGTGCAGCGAGGACCACCGCGGCGCCCGCCTGGCTCGCGCGCAGCCGCTGAGCAAACTGCGCGGGGCATCGCTCGCGATCGACGGGTTCAACTGCCTGATCTCGGTCGAGGCGGCCCTGGGCGGTGGGGTTCTGCTGCGCGGGCGAGACACAGCGCTGCGAGATCTGGCGAGCGTCCATGGATCGTACCGTCGTGTCGATGCGACCTACGAAGCGTTGCGCCGCCTCATTGCGCAGATCGTGCTCCATGAACCGGCGGAGGTCGAGTGGTGGCTCGACCGGCCGGTCTCCAACAGCGGGCGGCTCAAGGCGATGATCGAATCCACGATCGAATCCACGATCGAACCGGCGACAACCAGCCGGAAGTGCGCCACCCGCTGGGAGGTTCGGCTCGACTTCGACCCCGACACACGACTGCGAGAGCACGCGGGCGTGATTGCCTCGAGCGACGCCGCGGTCCTCGACGGCTGCGAAGCATGGGTCGATCTGCCCTCCGCGGTTGTACGTACGTTGGTCAGCGACGACGCGGTCGCGAATCCCTGGTGCGTTGACTTCAGCGTCTTAGCCACGTGCTAGCGATTCGAAACCCCATCAGCCTGCATCTGGGCGCGCGCCCATGTCTGTGCCGCTTCTTCGGTATCCACGACGACGTGCGGGCTCGGAAGCCCTTGCAGGTGAAGGATCGCGCGGAGCGCTCCTCGGAGCATCGCAGATCCGATCACGAATACGACCCCGGCGCAGAACTCCTCAAGTTCGGCACGTTTGTCACGCTGGGCGCACGCCTGGCCCCGCACGAACCTTGCGCTTGGCGTCGCCGCCTCAAGCAGGTGGATGATGGCCACGTATCGCTCGCGGCGCAGAGGGAAGCTCACCGAGGTCTCGATGAAGTGGGCCTCCTCCTCCCGGCTCAGCGCGCCCTGAATCCGTAGGCTGACGATTGGCCACGCCGATTCGTTGACCTCGACCGGCATCGCGGCGGGGACGGTAGCACTTCGGCGCGGCCTCGGTTTGAACCGCTGCCACCACGCTCGCCAGGCGATGTGGGCCTGCTACTTTTCCGTGACGGCAAACCGTCGCCGCGCGGACGTCATCGACCACGTCGCCGCGCCGAGCGCGAGCAGGACCAGCGGCGTCATGATCTCCGCGACCCCGTGGCCAACGGCGGCATGCGAGAACGCGGCGCCCGTGAGGTCGAAGGCAAAACCAGCGTACGCCCATTCTTTGAGGCGTTCACGACCGGGAAGTAGCAGCGCGCCAACGCCCAGAAGCTTCCAGATCCCGAGCAAGGTCGCGAGATTGAGCGGGTAACCCAGGTGACTCATCGACTCCACCATGGCGGGCGCATGCACAAGATCACCCACGCCGCCCGCCGCCATTGCAGTCGCGAACAAGCCCATGGGGATCCAAAACCGTAGTTTGCTGGGTTTCATTGGTACCTGACCGACAGAGTAGATTCAGCCACTGGCGACACAAGTGGTTGAAAATGGGTACGACATGCTCAAAACTGTCACAGGTGGCCAAAGACGACGGAAGTAGCTCAATCCCCCTGGGTGGCGTCGCACGGGGCTTTGAGGAGTTCTTGGCGGTCCTCGACGCGGGAAGCATCTCGGCAGCGGCCCGGGCGCTAGAGATGCCACGCGCCTCGTTGAGTCGGCGCATCGCCGCGCTCGAGCAGCGGCTTGGGGTGCGCTTGCTTCGCCGAGGCACGCGCAGCCTCGCTAAGACCTCGGCGGGGGCCGAACTCGAAGCGCGGGCACGCCACATCCTGGCGGAATCGGTCGCAGCCTTAGGCGCGGTTCGTCGTCTCGATGGCGTCCCCCGCGGACTGCTACGGATCTCGACGCCGCCCGATGACGAGCGCGGTCTGTTCGCTTCGCTTGTCTTGGCGTTCCTCGCTCGGTGGCCGGAGGTTCACATCGAGACCACTGCGACCGCGCGCCATGTCGACATGGCTGCCGAAGGGATCGACGTGGCTCTTCGTGCGGGGACCGATATGGATGGGGGCGTCGTCGCGCGCGTGCTCCGTCGGTTGCCCCTACTGGTCGTGGGCGCGCCCGGCTACCTGCAACAACACGGGGTCCCTCGGGTCGCGGCCGACCTCGCCGCCCACAACTGCGTGCGAAGGTTCGCCAGGGGCCGCGCCCCGAGTCGCTACTGGCCGCTCAGAGACGGGGGGCAAGTGCTCGTCTCCGGGCGCATCGTAACCAACAGTCTCAGGCTTCACGTCGGCGCCGCGCTGGCGGGCCATGCCCTAGCACTTGTTCCCACCACCTTCGCTAGCGCAGACCTGGCTTCGGGTGCATTGGTCCCGGTGCTCAAGGACGTCGTCGGGGACGACAGCGTGTTCGCGGTCGTCTACCCCGAAAAAGAGTTCTTGGACCCCAAGGTCCGCGCGTTCGTCGACCACTGTGTCGAGTGGTTCGAGAACCTGTCGTTCGGCGAATTTTCTGCCAGTGGATGAACGTGTTGTCGCCTGTTTTCGACCGCGCTGTCGCATCGCCCGCAGGCCGTTGTGGGCGTGCCCCGCGTACACGCGTGTACCCTGTCGACCGAGTCGGTGGTCGACGATTGCGTCGAGGGGGATGCCGTTGGTACCCAAAGTAAGTTCAGGGGCGGGCGGAATCCTGTGACGTCGTCGGCCACAAGATGAGCCTGCCGGAATCCACAGCGACCGTCTGCCGCACCAAGGCGGTGTAGAACCGCTTCATGCGTTTCCTGCGTCGGCTGCTCGTCCTCCTGGTCGTCTTTTTCTCGCGCACCGCCGAGGCTGCGCCTGCTCCCGTTCCGCCTCTGGATCTCGTCGACAGAATCGAGGTGGCTGAGAAGGCTTGGTTTGAGGCGATGGCTGCCGAGCCACAGTTCTTGAGTCTGGGTGCCGTCGCGGATTTGAGCGCGGCCGATGTCACTCTGACCTCGGTCCTGCAGGAACGCTTGAAACTGCTCAACAGAAAAGTACTCTCCAATCGGCAGTGGCGAGAACACTGGGTCCAGCAGCAACGGGCTGCCGCGGCACTTGAGTCTCTGTATGGCGAGAGGATCGCTGTGGCGGACCCGGCAGAGCATCAAGAAACCGCCGACTTGCGATCCTGTGCGCGAGACTGGGCCGCGCTCGCCGAGGCGAACGCGTCGAACCAGGATGCATTTCTCATCTCGTTCCAAACGGAGCACGACGCAGTAGAGGAGCGGCTGGAGAACGCGCTGTTCCCGGCGACGCCGCCGGGCCAAGATACCCCCCGTCGCGCCCAGATCACGGGTGCGTCTCCTTTCGAAGAGAGGGCCGCGCACATCGCCGACGTGCTATTTCGCCAGGCCTTTCAGGAAGAGCGCCGTGCGGTGGCTTCCTTGGAGCTGAAACTGATCAGGCAGCAGGTCAAGGCGGGTGCGGTCCTCCGACCCGTGTTGGGCCTCGACGTCGAACTCGCCCAGCAGGAGGACCGAATCGCGAAGCAGCAGCTCCGCAGTGCCGACGGTGGTTGGTCCCGTCGGTGGGCGTCAATCGCTACGGCTGCTGCCGTTAAACTGAAGAAAATCGAGAAGGAGCGAGACCTCGGCGAGGCACGTGAGCGCTCGCTCGAACTTGATATGAATCTGGCTGAGTCGCAGTTCGCCTACCGCGATAGGAAGAGTGCCAAGATCGAGCAAGAGAGAGAACAGGCCGAGGCTTTCTCCGGATGGTTGGACGCGCTGGTGGCGACCGTGCGGCGACAGGCGCCACGAGTCGCAGGGTTGCTGTTGTTGATCCTCGCGCTTGGGTGGCTTGCGCTGAGAATGGTCGGTGTGGCGACGCGGACTGTTGTCAAGGCGGTGTAGGATGACGACCCTGACAGCGTCAGCGCCGGTGAGCAGCGTGCTCGCACGATCGCGGCGGTCATCCGAGGTATCGGAAAGATAGCTGTGTTCGGGGTCTGTATCCTGCTGGCCTGTGATGTGGTCGGCGTAGACACCAGGCCAATCCTTGGGAGCGTCGCGATATTTGGTCTGGCGCTTTCGTTCGGTTCTCAGAACCTAGTGCGAGATTTCGTCAACGGCTTCTTCGTCATCGTGGAGAACCAGTACGCGGTTGGCGACTGGGTGAAAATCGGCGAGCATGAAGGCGAAGTTGAGCAAATTAACATTCGCTCAACGCGGTTGCGCAGCGTCACCGGTGCGCTGCAGATCATCCCCAATGGGACCATCTCCACAGTCGAGAATATGACCCGCGATTGGTCAAGTTTTCGCTGCCACGTTGGGGTGAGCTATGACGCCAACATCGACTTGGTAGAGCGAATCTGCAACGAAGTCGGAGCAGAGATGTATGTGGATCCCGAGCTCAAGGACCTGCTCGCGGAGGCGCCGGCTTTCGTTGGCGTTACCCAGCTCGCCGACTCGGCAGTCGTGGTGCGCTCCGCGGCAAGAACCCAGGCCGGGGCTCAGTGGGGCTTAGAGCGGGAGATGTACCGACGCCTCAAGAAGGCATTCGGGGAGGCTGGCATCGAGATTCCTCTCCCACAACGGGTCGTGTGGCACCGCAACCGGGCCACCGGCTAGCCGTGCGCCTCACGGACGATGGCTCAGTCACGACGCCTTTGGGCTCAGCCACACCTGATCCCGACCGGGACAACTTGATGTAAGGTCACTTGAGACTCGACACTAAGCTGCGGGTCGATCAGTGGATCACGATGCACCCGTCGGGCTCATCAAGGCTGGTCGCAAAACGAACGGCACTGTTCGCAGTCGAACGTGCCCAAGGGGGCTGGCCGGGATACCTTTGGCGGGTGCAGTTCTCTGAACAGGAGCTCGAGGTCCTAGCCGAGTACAGGCCCGCTTCGGCGATGCGCTGGCTTGAGCCCAAGGGCAACGTCTGCGTGTTGGCCGTGGTTGACCACGGGCAACGTCCAGCCATGGGGGAAGTGCGATTTTGCCGGAGCGACCAAGGCGCTGTCGCACTCCAAGACGCGTGCCGCCTCGCTCGTGGCGCAACGATTCGCAACGCCGTGCTGGGCTTGAAAAACGCGGGGGCGGCAGCGGTTGTGCTGGCCGATCCCGCGCTTGAACACGAGGTCGCGTTGGCGTTGCTGCGTGAACGGCTCGCCGAGGCCGAGATCCGAGTTGTCGCCGGGCTCGGACTGTCGGACGCAGCCTCAAGCCTTGGCACTGATGTCGCACCCGCGGCGCCCGAGGACTTGTTGCGTCTGCGTGGTGAGGTGCTCGACCGCTGCCTTCAGTCGCTGCTTTCTTTGGACGCACAATGCACGGCGACGATTGTCGACTGCGGGCCTGTTGGTCGGGATGCGGCGAGGCTCTTGGTGCAGCGCGATGTGAAAGTCCAGGTGTGGGACCAAGATCATGCGCGCGCCAGTGCAGTGGCGACTGAGATTGGTGCGGTGGCCTCCAGGACCCCGTGGGCCGACGCTGAAGTCGATCTGCGCGTGCCGTGCGGCCATGAGCCACTTATCGACTCGGCTGTTAGCGAACGATTGCGGGCAAAGATCGTCTGTGGGCTCGCGCCACGCGTGTTCGTCGACAATGCTGCGCGCTCCGCCGCGGAAGCACGCGGAGTACGGGTCGTGCCTGAACTGCTCGCGGCGCTGGCCGAACCCCTAGCGTTGGCAGTTGCGGGCGACTTGCTCAGTGAGGCCGTAGCACTGACCTCGATCGCCGACACCGCCCGGGGAATACTCGCCAGTCCGCATGGCGCTCACGAGCGGACCGTTTCTGTGGCTATCGCACGTTCAAAAGCAGCGGCGCCGTAGTTGCCTGTTACCGTGGCCTGCGCCTGGCTGCGAAGCTGGGCCAGCATGGGGGTGATAATGCCGTGCCACGCGTCGCGCCGCGCTTGCTCAACTGCGGCGTCCGAGAGGCGACCGGCGATGGCCAACGCAGCCTCGCTGTCGGGTGCTGGCTGAGGTCGGACCGAGGTCGGCGCCATCGCCATGGCGGCCCGATCTATCGTCTCAAGTACCGCGT
>JAESSZ010001151.1 GCA_016763875.1 Nannocystaceae bacterium | reverse complement strand
TCGAAGGCAACGACGCCGACAAGGGGGTCTCCAACGAGGCCCGAGACGAGATCACCGCAGTCCTGGCGCGCATGCACGCAGCCGTCAGCAACGGCAATCCAGACGACCTCGTGTCGCTGCTGCGCGAGAAAATCGCCCGTCAGGTGAGCGCTGTCGGCGAGACTGTTGTCGGGGCGACCGCGACCCAGCGCAGCACCATAGAAGCGCTCATCGAGCATCGGGCCACACTCGCACCATTGCGCCCGGGGGCGCTGCAGTTTCATTCCGTGCGCAGCGGCCAAGAAGTACGGGTCTGTGACGCCGAGGGGCGGGGCCCGATCGTCGTCGCGTTGCCCGACGCGTCGATCAGCATGTGCCCCTCGTTTGCGCTCATCGACGGTGCGTGGGTCGTCGTGCGATAGAGAACAACGATGAACCTCGTCCGTCACATCTCACCCAACAGCGTCAATACGCTGGTGCTCAGCGATCGTGTGTTGGTCCGCGTCGTGACTGACAAGGGGATCCCCGTGCCGGGAATCCTGTGCCGCGTGACGTTCTCAGACAAACGTGCCCAGAGCGGGCGCACTGACAATCGAGGCACTTTTATAGCGCCGCACGACCTCGATGAAGTCGACGACGTGACAGTGGCGTTCCCTAGCTTGACCGGATCGGTCTGGTCTGAAAAGGGAGGAGGCGCGTAGTCGCTACCTCACCACCACGATCCCTGTGTCGTGGAGCTTGCCCTCATCGAGAAACGGTCGGATGAAGTATCGTGTGTCCTCGCGCCACTTCGTTTCGCTCTTGACCAAGATATTGTATTTGTTCAGGGGCACGTCATCAAAACGAAAACGGCCGCTGTCGTCCGTCATGCCGTCGAAAAAAACGCCGGGCGTGGAGGTCCCGTCACAGTACCCACAGATCCTGACTGGCGAGTTTCGCACGGGTTCGTCGTTGTAGTGTGCGATCCCCGTGAGGCTGCCCCTCGCCGCAGGCCCCACAGTGGGCAGCGTTGTGGGGCCGTCGCCGAGCACCAGGATGCCGCGGGGACGGCCAAAGAGTTCAGGCACGGCGCCAAAAGGCCACGAGGTGCGGCTCGCTCCCGGTCCGATCACCGAGACACCCGCGTAGCTCGTGAGCCAGATTCGGTCTTGGCCGTCGACGTCACTGTTGCGGATGTGTCCCCCGTAGAAGTCGGTGTCGGGTTCGTACCACGTGATCGCTCCGTCTGGCTGGACACGGGCCAACGCGTGCTTGAGCGTCACAAGCAGGTCGTCGCCCGACATCTCTTGAACCGCGAGGTTTCCGTGGTGATCCGCGTCGGCAATGCGCAGCGTTGACACCTCGGTGGGCGATTTGATTCGGTACACGGCGTACGGAGTCATGACCAACATCGACCCGTCGCGCGCAAGATCGATGTCCAGGAGACCCAACACCAGCTCGTCGTGCTTTTCGATGTCGAAGACTTCCCAAACGCCGTCATCCAGCACCGTCAGCCCCTTGCGACACAGCATCCAAAGCCTGCCGGACCGATCCTGGGCAATGTCGCGCAGGGAGCCGAGATTCGGGCCAACGGTTGAATCGGGTTGAAAAGCCCAACCCCCGTCGAGATACTGACCGAACTTCTGGGTCTTCAATGCCCACAGCTCGCCGGTCAGCCCCACATTGAACGACTCCGTCCGAAAGCCGGTCGCGATCGGCTTGAAGGCATTGGGTCCGTCCAGGGCGTAGATCCGGCTGAAGACGGACACGTACGCGTGCCCGTCGCTGCCTCTCACGAAGTTCGTATCGTCGTCCACTGTGCCACGGATGACACGCTCGAACTTTCCGTCCTGCAGACGAACAATGCCCGCGATATCGGGACGATGGCGGTTACGCACCGCGAAGAAGACGGGGCCGGGGGTAAGCGGCCGATCGCCAACGACGTTGCCACTGGGGTCGGTGGCGTCGGCGATTGGGTTCGTGTTGGCGGTTTGATCCGTGCCGACGGCGGAGTCAGGGTCACCGACGGAGAGTCTCTCGGAGACAGTCTCGACCCAACCGCAGGCCCCGGCCGAAAACGAGAACAGAACAAACAGCGAGTGAGCGATGCGGCACATGCGAGCTAACCTGGAGTCCGAACCGGGGTCATTGAGGCGACTCAGTCAATCTTACATCGTCGCGCGCGGGCTTGGGCATTCAACCGTAGCCATCGACGCGCCCGATGCGACGCGGAGTCGTTTCGCGCGCGAACCTACGTGGTCGTCCGAGGGGATCCGGGCCGCGGGTGTGGACTCAACGGGGCTTAGCGGAACCGGATCGTCCACGTAAAGTCGGGCGCTCCTGAGTTAGCGCTGGCGCCGTGTTCGTACAACTGCACGACGACGTGGGCGGGAAGCTCAGTGAGCATCATGAACTCCAGTCGATAGGCTGGACCGCTCGCGTTGTTGCAGTTGCCTGGATACCCGCAACTGCCGCCTTCGTGGATGAAGCACCTTGTGGTCGATGACTGCGCTCGGCCGGGAGCGTGCACACCCTTCGAAGCGGCGACGTCCACCCGCATCGTGCTCAAGCCCAGCTCGTAGGCATTGATCGGGTTCAACGATAGCTTGGCGGGAAGGGGGTCGCCCGAAGCGTGGCGGAGGCGCGCGGTCGTGGCCAACCACGCTGAGACGTCGTAGGTGACTTGGCCCCGACGCTGGGCGGGGAACCAGGTTAGCTCGACCGCCGTCGGGTACGGGGCCACGTCGGCCTCGTTCAGCGTGACCGCGTCCACGCCGTTGGCCCAAAAGGGTCGCCGACCCCACAGACTCAGTCCGTGGAACTCGGGGGCGATCAGCAGCAGCGGGTTGAGTAAGAACCGCGCCTCCTCCGAGGGACCATCGATACTGTGCCTTCCCGGCCCGGTGATGAATTGCCCTTCGATACCCCACCATGGGTGGCCGTCCGCAATGTCGCCGTAGACCATCTCGGCGGGCGTGTAGTCTTCGTCGAAGAACGAAGGAGTGCGTGCGACCGCCTGACTCCGCAGGGCCAGGACGTCTGACTTCGACATTCTGTCGAGTTCGACGGGGGGGACAATCGGAACGATGATCGGGCCCGTCCGCGCAGCGTCGTCACCGATTCGAAGACTCGGCCAGGTGCGTCCATCCCGGTACTCGGTCCAACGGATCCAGCCGAACACGGCCACCGCTGCGCAGAGGGTGACCAACAATGCGGCGCGTATCTTCCATCGGCTCTTCATCGTTGAAAGGGGAGCGACTCGCCCGAAGCGAGACACCGACGGCATCAAACATAGGACAACGTGGTCGTGTTGGCGATGGGCCAGGAACGCAGGCAGCCGCAGGATGTGCACCGCCATGTCCGCGACCACCCGCTGTGACCGCTGACGAACCGCGACTCAATCAATCTCAGCGGGGAGTTCAGCCGCGCGTCTCAACGCCCCGTCGGACACCGCAACCGCGAGCGCTTCGAGCTCGGCCGAGAGGCTGCGGTCGCCCGTAAACGGAGCGACAAACTCGCGGATCTTGGCGTGCACAGCCGCGAGTCGAGGCGTCGTCGCTGCGGTTCGCAGATCCAGAGCTCGGGCAGCGACAGCCGCTTCAATCGCGAGCACGAGCGCGACGTTGTCCACGACCCGTGCCAGCTTGAGTGCAGCAATGGGCCCCATGCTGACGTGGTCCTCCCTGCCCGCCGAGGTTGGGATCGAATCCACAGAGGCGGGGAACGAGAGCGACTTGCACTCCGAAGCCAGCGCCGACGCAGTCACTTGCGCCATCATGAAGCCGCTCTGAAGGCCCGGATCGTCGGCCAGGAACGCAGGCAAACCGCGGGACGTATGATGGTTGAGAAACCGGTCGAGGCGTCGCTCACTGATCGTGGCCAGCGTGGTCATTGCTGCGGCCAGATGGTCCAGTGGCACTGCCACCGTGGCGGCGTGAAAATTTCCGCCGCTCACGACGTCGTAGCCCGGCCCCGGATCGCGTGCGAGCACCAGCGGATTGTCGGTGACGCTGTTGAGTTCGATGCTGATCGCACCTGCGACGTATCTCAACGCTCCCCGGACGGCGCCGTGAACCTGCGGCATGCAGCGGTAGGCGTAGGCGTCCTGCACTTCTTCGCATCCCGAGTGCGATGCCGCCAATGGCGACCCCTTGACCAATGCGGCGATCGTCCGCGCCGAGTGTTGCTGTCCGGGGTGTGGTTTGCCCGCATGGATCCTGGGATCGCACGCGACCGCGGTACCCAGGCTTGCGTCCAACGACAGCGCACCGAGAATGTCGGCGGTCGCGATCAACTCGCCGGCCTGCCACGTTGCCAAGGCCCCCACGGCGGTCGTGACCTGGGTGCCGTTGATCAGTGACAGTCCTTCCTTGGCGAGTAACGTTCGCGGCGACAGGCCGGCTTCGGCGAGGACCTCCGCACCCGGACGCGCGGCCGTGCGGGGAATCCCGCGGGTTGGCGTGGTCTGCAGCCAGGCGTGCCCCTCCCCGATGAGGGGCAGCGCCAAGTGGGCCAACGGTGCAAGATCGCCGCTCGCGCCAACACTGCCTTTTTGGGGTACGACAGGCACAATCCCCGCCGCGAGCATCGCCACGAGCCCGTCCACGAGACTCGGCGAGACCCCCGAGGCGCCCAGCGCCAAGGTGTGGGCCCGCAGCAGCAATAGCGTGCGCACGATCGGCGCGGACAGGGACTCCCCAACCCCCACCGCGTGGCTCCGCAGTAGATTGTTCTGAAGCTCGCCCAGTTGCTCCGGGGCGATGCGGGTGTCGCTGAGGGCCCCAAACCCAGTGTTGACGCCGTAGATCGTCTTGCCCGCCGCAACATCGCTTTCCAGTTCGTGACGGGTTTGAGCGAGACGCGTCCGCGCGTCGTCGGCGATCGTGATGGACGGGGTGGGCGCCGCGTGGGCGACTGCGACCACGTCGGCGATCTTCAGCGGCTGACCGATGACGATGTTGAGCACGGGGCGAGTGTACCGGTGAGGACCACAATGAGCGCATCCGCCCCACCACTGCGCTGCACTCGCCCGCAGGGCGGACCCTCGCACCGGTGGTACGCTTTCGTTGCGGTGCGCAGCGAAACGGTCCGGGGACAGCGATGACCGAGGGTCTGATCGCCCCATTGGGTACGGTCTTGGACCGTCGCTATCGCTTGGATGCGGTCATCGGCGAGGGCGAGACGGGCGTGGTGTATCGCGCG
>JAESSZ010001150.1 GCA_016763875.1 Nannocystaceae bacterium | reverse complement strand
GCCGTGCCCCAGCCCACCCCAGCGATGTAGCGGTTTGCCCAGACTGCTAGAGCGGGGTTTTCGTACTGCCCCCATACGGAGATCGCGTTGCCGTGCGCATCGACGGCGACCTGGGGACCCCCGACAGATCCATCGTCGTTCGTCTCGATCAACTCGGCGATGCCCCACCCGACTCCCGCAACGTAATGATTCGCCCAGACATTGTCCCGGGTGCCGTCGGTCTGCGCCCACACGCTGACCGCATTGCCATCCGGGTCGACAGCGAGTTGCGGGGGGCCAGCAGACCAGCTGTCTTCGGTCTCGATCAACTCGGCGATGCCCCATCCCTCCTTCTCGGTGTAGTGGTTGGCCCAGATGTGGGTCACAGCGCCGTCGTTCTGACGCCACACACAGATCACGTTGCCGTCAGGGTCAACGGCGACCACAGGGGTCTGGGCATTCGCGGCATTGTCGGTCTCGATCAACTCGGCGGTGCCCCAACCCTCACCCACGACGTAACGATTGGCCCAGATGTTGTAACGGATACTGTCGCGCTGGGCCCATACGGCGATTGCGTTGCCGTCGACACCGACGACGACCTGCGGCTCTGCGGCCTCCCCGGTGTCGTCGGTCTCAATCAGCTCGGCGGTGCCCCAACCCATGCCCGCGACGTAACGATTCGCCCAGATGTCTCGGCGGGTGTCGACGTCCTGCTGCCATACCGCGATCGCGTTGCCGTTGGGGTCGATCTCGACGTGGGGGTGGTGCGCCGCCCCTGAGTTTTCTGTCTCGATCAACTCGGGCGTGCCCCAGCCCGCTCCCGCAACGTAACGGTTCGCCCAGATGTTGTGGCGGGTGCCGTCGGACTGCTGCCAGACGGAGACCGCGTTGCCGTCCGCGTCGACGGCGACCTGGGGGTTTAAGCCATCGCCGGCGTTGTCGGTCTCAATCAACTCGGCGGTCTGCCACTGACGAAGATCCATGCAGATCCCGGCGGCGCACGTCCAAGTACCCGCAAGCCCGCAGTCTGCCTCACAACCTCCGCAATGGATGGGGTCGCTCTCGGTGTCCACGCACGTGCCAGAGCAGGCCGTGGTTTCCCCCTCGCAGTCGGGCGCACAGCTGCCCGCAGCGCACACTTCGTCGGCTTCACAGGCGGTCTCGCAGCCGCCGCAGTGTTGGGGATCTGCGCTGGTGTCGACGCAGCTGTCACCGCAGAGTATGGGCGTTTCCGCTGGGCAAGTGACGGCACTATCGTCGCCCGTTGAGCTGCTCTCGCCCTCGCTGCCGGAAGCGTCGTCTGCCATCCCGGTGGTCGTGTCAGGGCTGCCGCCGCTATCTGAGGAGGTCGACTCGGCAGCGCTGGAGCTAGAGCTAGAGCTGGAGCCGGAGCCGCCGTCCGAGGCAGGGGCATCGTCGCCGCAAGAGATCGCCAGTGCCGCGCCTACGAAGAAAACGACGTGTGGTTTGCTCGCGGTTCTTCGTGACAAGACCGCATCTCCGCGGCCGTCTTGATCTTGGGGCTGGATCTCGCAGCAGAGGTTCAAGGGTGCAATGCGCTTAGGCGTCAATGTGCTCACGCGACAAAGCCCCGGCCTCTCTCAAGGTGCGGGGGCTCGCCAGTGGCGACAGTCGAGGATGGTTGTTCCCGGGCCACTACAAATGTTCCCAAGAACATTCGCGAATGCGTGCAGTGTCCACAGGTGCACCGGCCAGACGTTGAACGGGCCGATCTCATCTGCGCACCTACTCCCCCAGGTCCCAAAAGTCGTAAAAGTTAAACCAGTTGCTCGGCTCCGATCGCGCGAGCGCTTCGAGCCGCTCGGCGTACAAGGTCGCGTACTTCCGCAGACCCGCCTGGCGATCCTTCCGAGGCAGCACCACGCGCTCGGCGAATCGCTCGGCGTGGATCGAGTAACGGTTGTCCCCGTGATACAGCGCCGCCACGAAGTACACCGGACAGCCGAGTGTGGCCGCCAGCACGTACGGCCCGGCGGGGAATCGGGCGTCTTGTCCCATGAACGGAACCACGACCGAGCGCTCGCCGGGCACGCAGCGGTCCGCCAAGACTGCGACGTGTTCTCCCTGCTCGAGGCGGCGCCGGATCTCGAAGATCGCGTCGAGTCGACCCTGGCCTAGGTCGATCAATCGGGCGGCGAGCTCGGGGTTGAGGCCCTCAAGGACATCCATCAACATGCGCGAACCAGCGGTATGCACCACGGCGTTGACCTGCAGGTCCCGGTCCCGGGCCATACCGGCCATGGCCTCGAAGCTCCCCACGTGGGCGCCGAGCAGCAGGGCGCCGCGTGGGCTGGAGCGTAGTTCTTCGAGCAGTTCGACCGGGCCGACGTCGAACTCCAGGTCGGACGTCTTGCCCTGCACGAGCAGCAGCCGGTCCAGCGCGACGTGAGCAAATCGGAGCAGGTGGGCAAACACCGCTCGCCAGCCGGAGGCGTGATCGACCCGGGCCAAGAACGCGGCAGAGGCTCGTCGCGCGCGCGTTGAGGTGATGAAGTAGTAGAGCATCACCGGCCACACAATGGCGCGCGCCACCGATCGTCCGCCCAAGGTCATCGCCCATACGAAGAACCGGATACCGAGTACCGAGCCGCGCTCGGGGATACTCAGCCACCGAAACCGCCGACGTGCGAGCTGCTCGGTCATGGTTTATCCGCGCGCATTGGCTCGGCGAAAGGGCCACGTCATACCGGCCCAGATCCATCGCGCGATCGCCAGAACCACCAACCGCGTGTGCATCCAGGTGATGAGCAGATTGTCGCGGCCCATGTGAAAATGGGACACGCCGCCTTCGCTGGCCTTCAGGTAGCGCACCCGCGTGGGCAGGTTGACGATAGGGGCACCCGCCCACCGCATGCGCACGGCGACCTCGAGGTCGTAGTCCATTCGGTTGCCGCGGACCGGGGCGGCGCACGCGGCCGCAACCGGGTAAACCCGAAAACCACACTGGGGATCGTCAATCGCGGTGCTCGCGGTCTCGATCCGGGTCCAGAAACTCGTGAACCAGTGACCGAACCCGCGCATCGGGGCCCGTGTCTCGTCAAACAACGGGGTCCCCAGGACAAGCGCGGTGGGCTGCTCACGGGCGCTGGCCAAGAATCGAGGGATGTCGTCAAGATCGTGTTGGCCGTCCGCGTCCACCTGCAGGGCGTGGGTGAAGTCGCGGGTTTTCGCCTCTGCCAAGCCAGACTTCATCGCGGCGCCTTTGCCTTGATTGACCTCGTGTCGCACCAACACCACCGCGGGAGTCTGCGCGAGTCGGTCGAGGATCTCGCGGGCCGGGGCGTGCGAGCCGTCGTCCACGATGATCACGGTCGGAACATGCTTGGCCACCTCCGCGATCACGCGCTCGACGGTTTTCGGGTTGTCGTAGGTGGGGACGACTGCACACGCACGGAACGAGTTCATGTTGCTTCGCCCTCGGGCTCGGCAAACGCGAGCGTTCCGTTGGCGCACAGCGTTTCTTCGACACGAAACGCGAACTTCACCGTGCCTGGACCCGTGCGAGTGAGGCGTAGTTCCACCTTGGATCCGGGACGAATCGGGGCTTTGAACTTGATGCTGGACGCGCCCTGCCATTGCCCGAGCTGTGGCCAGACTCGATGCACCCGCGAGACCACGGCGCCCAGCTGAGAAAACGCAGGAAGCAGGGCCGAGCCCGGGAAGTGGGCCTCTGACATCGGCGTGCTCTCAGGCACCGCGAAGGTAAAAATGCACTCCGGGTCCGGGCTGTCGTCGACCCACGCGTGACTCAGCTCGGCGAGTTCACTCTGACTTTGGCTCATTGTCCCTCGGAGGAAAGACGGCCGCCAACGCGCGGTCGTGCCACCAGCGGCCATAGTCTCTGAACTTTGCTTTGCGGACCACGTACTCGACGGTGAACAGCGTGCCGATGAGCACGTACGCCACCAGTCCTGTGTACAGACTCCACCACGACAGCGGCGCTACGGCAGCCAACACCAGCGTGGTGGTGATGTTGAAGACAAAGAACCCGCACCACACGATGGTCACCCGTCGGCAGTAGCGAACTTTGTCGGGGGTGAGGTCGGGGTCTTGGCGGCGTGCGAATCGCTCGACCATGCTCTGCTCCGACCGCAGTGAGAGCGCGAACATGGTGAGCAGTCCGCCGCTGACCATGACCGGGACAGCCTTGACGAACATGCCCTGTCTTAGGATCGCGCCCAAGGCGAGTAGGCCCATCGTAAGCAGCGGCCATAGCGGCAGCTTGCGGCCCTGGGACGTCTCGTCGGATTGCGAATCGGCACCGCGTGTCAGCAACCATCGGAGCGTGGTCAGGGTCGCGAGCAGGCCGAGTAACGTGCCGCTCAACACATGCGGTGGCCATCGTTGGAGCCCAACGTACACGATGAGCGGATAAGTGAGCGTGAGGGCGACCCACACTATTGTCAGCGCCACCCGCACCATGACCGCTCACCTCAGCCGATTTTTTCGACCCGCAGCGCCATGACGAGGTCAACGACATCGCCAACCGTACGGAGCTCGCGGAGCGATTCTTCGGCGACCTTGCGCCCGGTGAACTCTTGGAGCTGCACGGCGAGATCGATGGCGTCGATGCTGTCGAGATCCAAGTCCGTGAAGAGATGGGTCTGCATCGTGATGCCCGCAGCGTCGAACTCGAACATCTCGGCCATTTTTGCGACCAGGAGGCTGAACACTTCCTGCTGGGTTTGCGGGGTGGGCATTTGCGAAGCACTCACTGCGGGGGTCGGTGGCTATCCACGTACTGCGCAAGAACACGAACCGAGGCGAAGATCTTGGGGCCCGCCTCTTCGCTCGGCTGAATCTTGAGTCCGAAGCGGCGTTCGATCGAGATCGCGAGCTCGAGGGCGTCGATGGAGTCGAGTCCAAGGCCTTCACCAAACAGCGGGGCCTCGACGTCGATACCCTCCGGGCCGACATCGTCAAGCATGAGGGCTTCGACGATCAGCTGCTTTAGTTCAGCTTCGAGTTCGGTGTTCATGGTCCGGAACTGGCGCTAGCCCGCATGGGGACTGGTCGCGGCAGTCACGGGCTGTAGCAGATCCTGGATCGTCTGGGTAGCCGTCTTGGTGGCGGTACGACCCCGTGGGATGGTCTGCGGCGGAAACTCGCGCATCGAGTAGTGCGCGCACTCCAGGGGCATCCGGTGCAGGGGAATCTCGCGCGCCAGGGTACGCGGGCTACACGCGATCTGCACGGGGGCGACGGGGACGCCCGCGCGCGCCGCGATCTCAAACGGCCCACGGCGAAATGGCAGCCGGCCCACCAGCGTGGAACGGCGGCACTCCGGGAAGGCCAAAATGCTGTAGCCCCGCGCGAGACGGTCGAGGGCCTCGTTGAGCATGCGCTCATGGCCTCGGATGGAGCCATTGTGTCCAGCGGGGATGTACCCGCACAGCTTCGCGAGCCCAAAGATCAATGGGTTGTCGTAGTAGGACTGCTTGACTAGGCACACCACGTTGCGAAACCGCACCATCATGACGAGGGTGTCGAGCAGGCACGGGTGGTTGCAGACGATGACGCACGGTTGCGCTGGTGCGACGCTTTCGACCAACGGCCAGGCCGTCTTGAACAATCGCAGCTTCGCCAGCACGTAGAAAAACACACGCAGACCCCAGCGCAGGACTTGCTGACAGCGGCGCGTCGCTCGCTCGCGTTCGCGAGTCACCAGGGAGACGACCGGCAGGAGCAAACACGACAGCAGGCCGCCACCGATCCCAAAAAATACGAACGAGAAGACTGTCCGCAAGTAGTGAGACACGCGGGCCAGATGGCACTCGTACCACGAGGTCGAGGGACTGTCGCGGGACTGTCGCGGGCCAGGTGGCACTCGTGCAGATCATCGCCGCCAGTGGCGCCTACTTGCAGCCTTCTAGCTCAGCGTCCGCCAAGGCAGGGTCGTCGAAGAACACGTTGTCGTGCTCCGTGGAATTCTCGGAGTCACCGAGCGTGAAGTTTTTGTAGTTGCTGTTGAACACTACGTTGTGCGCGACTTCGACGTCCCGGATGAGCTCGCCGTTCTCGGACTGCAACTCGATGCCATGGTCAGCGCGGCCAACGACGTTGTACTCGATGGCTAGTTTCGCGCCGCCGTCCACGTAGATCCCGTCGGATGACTCATCGCCGGCCGGGTAGGTGCAGTTGCCCCGACTGCAGTACGGCCAGTAGTTCGAGGCGTCCAGCACGACGTTGTCGGAGATGACGCCGTCGCGGGTGGTTTCGTTCGCGTTCTTCTCGTAGCCGATGATGTCGATCGCGATGTTGTTGACGTCGTGCACGTAGTTGTTGGTCACGCAAAACCCCTCGACGGCGCCGTTGACCACCAGCACCTCGCTGTTACCCACGTAGAGGTCGAAGATCTCGTTGCCGTCGATCACGAGCCGCGAAATACTCGACCCTTCGGACTGCGCGTTGATGCCGTGTCCATTGTAGTAACAAGTGTCGTCGTCGACTTGGCCGGGGCCGATATTGTGCACGACGTTGTTGCGGATCTCGACGTCGGTGATGTCGCCGTTGCGTGGCTCGATCTGAATCCCGATGGTGTCTGCGTCCAGTGATCCGGAGTCGTGGTCGGTGACCTCGAAACCTTGAAACACGATGTAACTCGCGTCGATATCGACCACGGCGGTGCTGCCTGGGTCGCCGACGATGCGCGGCATGGTGTCGTCGTCCCACGGTCGGAAGATGAACCATGCGCTCGCCTCGCCACTACGGTGAAGCTCCAAACCACCCGTGTAGTCGCCGCTGTCGTCGACACGAACGGTCGTGCCTGGTTCGATGGCGTCTGCCGCGTGCTGCAGGCTCCGCCATGGCGAGCCCTCGGACCCGTCGTTACCGTCGTCGCCATTGCTCGCTGACACGTAGCGGGTGCTCGCGGTGGTTTGTTGGGTGCCGACGCCTGCGTTGCCGCTGCGGTTGTCACCGAGCGCTGCGAAGTCGGCCGAGGACCACGCCATCGCGGCGGTCGGGTCGATGCGGTCGGAAGGCACGTCGCAGTTCAGTGCGCCTGGTGCGGGCCCCCCGCCGTCATCCGCCCCATCGTCGCCATCATCGTCGTCGCCGTCATCTGCGGCGGTCACCCCATCGTCATCGCCATCGTCGTCGTCACCGCAGGCAGGAAGCGCGAATGCCGCAGCGAGCGAGAGCAGGATCGGATAGGTTTTATCAATGATTTTCATGATTTGGCCTTGTGTTGGGGGCGAGCGCTGAATCGTGTCAAGGGGCTCAACTACGAACGCAGCAAACGGGGCACGCATGTGATCATTGAGCCTTGGAAAAAAGCGAGAGCGAGGTGCAGGGGCAGGTAACGCTCCTCTTGGGCCAGCTAGGGGCCGGTGACCACGCGGCGGCGGACCCGTTGCTCTCACTCATTTATGGCGAGCTCCGTGGGTTAGCGGCGCGGCACATGGCTCGGGAAAAAGCGGGTCATACGTTGGGGGCGACCGCGCTGGCGCACGAAGCGTACCTCAAACTCGTCGCTCACGACCGCGTCGATTGGAAGTCGCGGGCCCACTTCATGGGGATTGCGGCGTTGGCCATGCGCCGCATTCTGATCAATCACGCCAAGTCCAAACTCGCCGACAAGCGCGGCGCGGGGGCGGTGGTCGCCACGTTCGACGAGCAAGTCTTCGGCTCCGAAGTGCAGGCCCATGAACTCGTGCGCTTGGACGAAGCGCTGACCGAACTCGCAACACTGAGCCCCCGTCAGTCGGAGGTCGTGACGTATCGATTCTTTGTCGGCCTCGGTTACGAAGAGATCGCCGAGATCATGGGGATATCCGTACCCACCGTTCGTCGCGACTGGCGGTTCGCTCGGGCAGCACTGCTGCGCACGCTCGGGGGAACCGAACCATCACACGACGATCGCGGATCTGAAGCTCGCTAACGTAGAGTTGAGAGGTGTTTGAGAACGCTCGTGTAGGCGGGATGACGCTGGTCGTCGCCGCGTCTGTCGCTCTCGGGTGCGGGCCTCAGGGCGTGGATCTGGACGATGTCTACCCGCGCAACTGTGGCGTCGACGGGCCGGTCGACCTCCTTACCTTTGACGTCGGTGGCGCGATGCCCGTCGTCATTGAGCGGGCCGGGGATCACTACCTTGTCGGGCTCAGCGAGAGCGGGGAGGGCCCTCAGTGGCTTGCGGTCGACCGTTGCGGCGAGACCCCCGTGCCGATTGCTGTGGACGACACTGGGGTTGAAGTCGGCGTCGGTGGCCGCTGGATCCTGACGTGCGAGGTTGCGACGGGTGCCATCTCGGTAGTCGATCCTGACGGCCTGCGGCCCGCCGCGCCGCTGTTCCCCGCAGCGTCCGACTGCCGAGTCGTGGTTGTCGGTGGCGGCTGCGGCTTGGCGGCCTCGGAGCCGGAAGGGGGCGCGGTGT
>JAESSZ010001149.1 GCA_016763875.1 Nannocystaceae bacterium | reverse complement strand
GGCTCCCGACGGTTCTCGCGACTCATCATGACCGAGGACTACGACACCGCACTCGAGGTCGCGCTGGACCAGGTGCGCGGCGGTGCCAACATCATCGACATCAACATGGACGAGGGCATGCTCGACTCCGAGGCCGCGATGGAGCGCTTCTTGAAGCTCATCGCCGCGGAGCCCGAGATCTGCCGCGTGCCGATCATGATCGACTCGTCAAAATGGACGGTGATCGAAGCCGGCCTCAAGTGCGTGCAGGGCAAGAGCATCGCCAACTCGATCTCCCTCAAAGAAGGCGAGGAGGCGTTTTTGGAGAAGGGCCGGCTGGTGCTGCGGTACGGCGCCGCAGTGGTCGTGATGGCGTTCGACGAAACGGGACAGGCCGAGACCGCCCTGCGCAAGGTCGAGATCTGTGAACGTGCGTACCACCTGTTGGTCGACAAGGTTGGACTGGACCCCACCGACATCATCTTCGACCCCAACGTGCTCGCGGTCGCCACGGGCATCGAGGAGCACAACCGTTTCGGGCTCAACTTTATCGAGGCGTGCCGTCTCATCAAGAAACGCTGCCCGGGCGCTCGGATCTCTGGCGGAATCTCTAATCTCTCGTTTTCGTTCCGCGGCAACAACATCATACGTGAGGCGATGCACTCGGCGTTTCTGTACCACGCGATCGCAGCGGGACTGGACATGGGCATCGTCAACGCCGGGCAGCTGGAGGTCTACAGAGACATCCCAGCCGAGCTGCTCGAGCATGTCGAAGACGTCATCTTGGCGCGCCGCGAGGACGCAACCGAGCGACTGGTCACCCTTGCCGAGTCCGTGCGCGGCGACGGCAAGAAACGCGAACTCGATCTGACCTGGCGCGAAGGCACCGTCGAAGAGCGGTTGAGCCACGCGCTGGTCCGCGGGGTGCTGGACTTCATCGACGAAGACACCGAGGAGGCGCGCCTCAAACACGACCGCCCGCTCTCGGTGATCGAAGGTCCACTGATGGACGGCATGAAGATCGTCGGCGACCTGTTTGGTGAAGGGAAAATGTTCCTGTCGCAGGTGGTCAAGAGCGCACGGGTCATGAAGAAGGCGGTGTCGTATTTGCTGCCGTTCATGGACGCCGAGGACGGCGGTCGCAAATCCCAGGGCAAGGTCGTGATGGCGACCGTGAAGGGCGACGTGCATGACATCGGCAAGAACATCGTGGCCGTCGTGCTGCGATGCAACGACTACGAGGTCATCGATCTTGGGGTCATGGTCCCGTGCGAGAAGATCTTGGCCGCCGCCAAGGAACTCGACGCAGACGTCGTGGGCCTCTCTGGGCTCATCACGCCTTCGCTGGACGAGATGGTGCACGTTGCCAAGGAAATGCAGCGTACTGGCGTTGAGTTGCCGTTGCTCATCGGCGGCGCGACGACGAGTCGGCAGCACACCGCGGTCAAGATCGCCCCGCACTTCGAGGGGTCCACCGTGCATGTGCTGGACGCCTCGCGGGTGATTGGCGTGGTCTCGCACCTGCTGGATCCGAAACGTCGGATCGAGTTCGACACCGAGACCCGCGCCGATCAAGCCCGGCTCCGTAAGATCTACGGCGGTGCACGCCCGCGCCCCGTGCTGCCGTTGGCCAAAGCGCGGCAGAGTCGCCCGGCGATCACTTGGGATGCGAAGGACCTCGCGACTCCGGAATTTCTCGGTCGCAAAGTCGAGATGGACATCCCGTTGGCGGACATCGTGCCGTACATCGACTGGACCTTCTTCTTCACCGCCTGGCAGCTCAAAGGTCGCTTCCCTGCGATCTTGGAGCACGAGAAGTACGGCGAGGCTGCGCGCGATCTGTACGACAACGGCCGCACGCTGCTCAGCGAGATTGTGGCGGGTAAGAAACTACAGGCCCGGGCCACGTGGGGGTTTTGGCGCGCGCACTCAGAGGGCGACGACATCGTGCTTCCCGAGGCGGGCTTGCGCTTTCCGATGTTGCGCCAACAGCAGGTACAGCGCGGGCTCAAGGCCTACCAATGCCTCGCAGACTTCATCGCGCCCGCCGACACCGGGCTCACCGATCACCTCGGTGCGTTTGCCGTGACCGCGGGGCTGGGTGCGCACGAGTTGGCGACCCGCTACGAGGAGGCTGGCGACGATTATTCGGCGATCATGGTCAAGGCTATCGCTGACCGACTCGCCGAGGCACTGGCCGAGATGCTGCACTTCCGAGTGCGGCGAGCGTGGGGCTACGGCGCCCAGGAAGCGTTGAACAACGAGGACCTCATCAGCGAGCGCTTCCGCGGTATTCGCCCCGCGTTCGGCTACCCTGCGTGTCCCGACCACACCGCCAAGGACGCGCTGTGGACATTGCTCGACGCCGACAAGATCGGTATCGAGCTCACCGAACACTACGCGATGTTGCCCGCCGCAAGCGTGTCTGGGATCTACTTCGCGCACCCGGCGGCGAAGTACTTCACGGTGGGGAAGCTCGGACGCGATCAGGTCGAGGAATACGCGGAGCGTAAGGGGATGACCGTGGCGGAGGTTGAACGCTGGCTGGGGTCCAACCTCGGGTACGACCCCGATAGCAGCGCGGCCGCTTAGGAAGCGCGGGCGGTCAGGTGTCGTCCGGGTCCGCCTCGCCGCGATCGAACAACGCGAGGACCTCGGGTGGCGTGGGTGTCAGGACGTGCTTACGCAGGGCCTCGGCCATGGTCGGCGAGTCGCTTCGGTCGAGGCACGCGTCAGCGGCCTCGCGGTGGCTCGTGTTGGTTGGATCCTGGATCGAGCGAATGATGTGCCACAGGTGAGCGGGGAGCCAGTGCTCGGGTGGGGACGAGGTGAACCACGTTGGCCAGTGCGGGCTCGCCGGCCACTGCCATGTGGTTTGGTACTGGACCAGGCCGAAGGTGAGCATGAGGGCGTGGTGGTCGGGGGGGGCGTTGTCGTTGGGATTGGAGCCGATCTGATCGAAGTAGTTGACGTTGAGCCACAGGTTCTCAAGTCGAAGTCGGGCGAGAAGGTCCCCCGTTTTCGTGTCGTGGGCAGGCGAGACAATAATCCCTGCGTGAACGTCGGCGGCAACGGCCAGCGACCAATCGGACAAGAACCCGTGCTCCCGGTACAGCGACGTCCCCGGAACAGAAAGCGCCGCTGAACCGACGACAGCACGGGCCGATGCATACAGGGGAGGCTCGCCCCCCCCAATGCCGGTCTTGACCATGGTCCGTTCAAGGGAGATCAACGTCGGCACCGCTGTATCGTATTGTGCCAAGTTGCTGCGCGCCGGCCTTGGAATGTCACTGTACAGCTCAATGCGCCGAAGGAAATCGATGTGATCGCCCTTCATGATACCGAGGTTCTCACTGGCCGCGTCTCGCCAGAACTCGTGCGCAAAAAAGGGCTCGACACCACCCAGCGTGCCCGACACAGCGGGAGCCGGCCGAATAGCCATCGACCGTCGAGACTCGTCGATGGAATACAGCAGCGTCCACGGGGTCCCTCGACGACCATCTCCCCGGGACTGATTCTGGAGTTTTTTCGCCGCGTAGACAATCGTCGCGGCGATCCAGCCGGACCGCTGGAGCAGTGGCACAATCCAATCACCTGGCGGGGCCGACGATGCTGCGGTAACGCTGCGCCGGACGGCACCTTCGACGGGGGTTGTCTCGGCCCACACCACCATCGCCCCGCGACTCGCGACTCGTAAACCGAGACGTCTCCAGCGATGCAATCCCCCGAAATCCAGCAGCGTGCATGCCACGGCGTCGACATCTGCTCGACTCGAAACAATGTCGAAGACCTCCTGCTCTGTGAGCGCGGCCGGGGGACACAACGCCAAAGCACTCGCCAACGCGTCACCCGAATCGCTCGTCACGCGCTCTCGGAACCACGCAACGGTCCCCTGCCGATGCAGGCGCCCAAATGAGGCGATATCGTCAACCAGCTCGTCGACCCAGTTCCGAATACCTCCGTGCCACTGGAGCGTGTTCCCGCTAGTGCGTTCGAGGATACGTTCGCGCAACGGGGCCCCCACATCGACATCATCGACAAGCAGGTTCAACAAAAAGAGGGCGCAACTCACTGACCACTCGCCCCCAAGCAGCCGCTCGACAACCGCTTCCCCTAATGCGCGATTCTCATTCTCGCGGCCGAGCATCAGCAGCAGCGTCTCTTCCCAGCGCGGGTCTTCGCAGCGTTCCTCCACCAATGCCGCGACGGCGTCGTATCCCTCGCGCATATACTGAGCCAGCAGCGCGCGGCCGGCCATGTACTCCATGAGAGACAGATGCAGAAACCCGACGCGCCCCGCACTGTGTTCCTGAACCAACCCAGCATCGCGCACCAGCCACCTCGACCATCGACGCGCGAGGTCCAGGATCTCGTACTCGCCACACTCAGGCGAGCGCTCGCGGAGTTGCCCTGCGAGCATCTCAACGAACAACGCTGTGTCCACCAGGACGTGCGCCTTCCTTGCGCCCGCTTCGCTCTGCTCCTGCATCGCGAGCGCCACCCGTTCGAGCATGGGCATCTGCGTGACGCCGTCCAGCGCTGCGAAACGACGACCACGGTCCGCAGGCCACGTGATGAGCAGCAGCTCCACGATCTGCCCGTACAGCTTCGCGCGATCGCCTGGGAGGCGCGCGTGGGTGAAGTGCACCATTGCGATCAGCGTCGCAAGAAGAGGATTCCGAGCGAGTTCCTTGGCGCGTGGCTCCCGATCCAGCGCAACGGTCAAATCGACACGCTTCCGCCGCCGTACGATGGGGTCGTCGGGCTCGGCCACGTCGTACCAGCGGCGGATGAACGACGCGAGAGCATCGTCATCGAACGGTTCGAGCGTCATGCGGTCGAACACACTGTCATCGAGCGGAACGTCGTCGTAGCCGGTCACACGACTGGTGACGAGAATCGCCACGTTCGGAAAACGGCTTGCCAGGCCAAGCACGCGTTCGCGCAGTTTTCGGCGCGTGTCGGCGTCCGGGGCCTCGTCGATGCCGTCGATGATCAGCAGCACCCCTCCGTCCGCGCACAACTCCTCCAGCCGTTCGGCGTCCGTGCGCACCGAAAGACGCTGCGTTGCCTCGCGCGCCGCCATCTCCAGCAAGCCTTCGCGGCCTCCCTCGGCGACCCAGTCACGAACGGTGAGAAGCAATGGAACCGGCCCCCCCTCCTGTCGCGCGGCGGTCGTCGTCAGATAGCGACACAGTGTGGATTTGCCGCTGCCGGGAGCGCCCAATACGACGACCCGCGTAGCATCGTCTCTCGACGAAAACAGCGACTCCGCCAGAGTCTCCACGGTCACGCCATGGGCCTCGGCATCGGCTCCCTGTCGCTCGCTCGCTCCGAGCCCCCGCGCCCTCAAACGAAGCGGTACAAACAGATCGGCGAGCGTCACATGGCGACGCGGGCCGCCTGATCCAAGCCCCGCAAAATCAACCGAGTCATACACGCGCGCGGCCGCTTGTCTCAGCCGCGTCGCAAGCACTGCTGCCCCCCCCGTCGGGGGCGCGCCCGTTCCGAGGGTCGGCAGTGCCATCGGCAGCACGACCCTCCCCTTGTCGTCTGCCCCGGGCGCCCCCGGGTCGATGTGCCACTTGCCTGCCGCCGTACTCCAGGTGAAGTGATGCGCCGTCACCGTCTTCGCGGCGGGGTCCAGTCGACCGACCGAAAACCCGTGGTAGCGGTCATTCGCCAATCCGGCGTAGGCCGCACCAGCCCCAATGGTGACGACTTGTCTCGAACCACCCGAGAACTGGACCTCTGTGTGTGGCGCATGCAGATGCCCGTGCAGCAGCAGATCCACGTCTCGCTCGAACCGACCTCGAATCGCGACCCGTTCGTTCGGGTGCAGCCAGTCCAGCGGGTGGTGCATCAGACCAACAACCAACTGAGCCCCCCCGTCACGAACCTCGGACACCATCTCGGCAAGTTGCCGCTCGCCCAGCAGCAATCGTCCGTTGTCCTGATCTGATCCACTGGCCCATGCGGTGCACAATGAGATCACGCCGAGCTTGATCCCGGCGACATCAATCACGTCGCTGCGCCACGGACGCTCAAGGCTCACGGAACGGGCGCGTCCCAAGAAGCGATCGGTGAACGCACACCACTGCGCCAACCGCTTCCCATACATGCCGAAGTCATCCGCGTCGCCAAGCAACGTCCCGACCGCGTCCCGCAGCTTGTCGGCGCCCAGCGAGACCAGCGAGTCGTGATATCGGACGACCATGCCGCTGACCTTCCCGCGGTCGACGTCGTGGTTCCCGGCGACCATGTACACGTGCTGTCGTCGATCGATCCCGAGGATCTCCGTGATCTTCTCCAGCACCACGAATGCCCCGTCGTAGTCCGCCTTTGTGCCCTTGTCGGCGACATCCCCCGTGACCAACAACAGGTCGGGATGCAAGTTCCCCTGCGCCAGTAGCCCGGACAGGTCGCGGACCAGCGCGCCCAGCACGTCGTCGCGCTGCCAGTCTTCGCGCCCGACGTGCAAGTCCGAGAGGTGCATCCACGTCAACACCCCAGGATCGCTAGCGAGCGGCTCTAGGGTGTCTCCAAGCAGCATCGCCGAGTTCAGGAACGATGCGAGGTCGGGCGCTCGTTGCGTCACTGTTGCGTGCAGCGCTTCTCTCCCCGCCAGGATCACATGACAGGGCCCATGCATCTGCAGCGTGTCCCGGGCCTGGTTCAAGACGGCCAGCGCTTCGATCCATCGCTTGTTTTCGTCAGCGGGGTCCTCGCCCGAACTCGCTTCGACCCACGCGACCGGCACCGTGTCGTGATCGACCCCGGCCTTGGCGCACGCGTGAATCGCAACGACAACGCCTTCGCTCGGTGAGATGACGCGCAGCTCCGGCGACATCGCCGCCATGCGCCGTCGTACCTCAGCCCGGACCTCCCGCGAATCCGAGACGACCAACTCGAGCTGCCCGCTGTCAGGGCTCAGCACGTAGGCTGCGCGCAGGGTGTCCCATTGCGCCTCACCATCTCGGCCGAGCGAGAAGGTGCGATCGGTCATCCCTCGGTGGCTCCGAGCTTCGCGTCCGCGCGCGCGCGTTCCAACTTGCTCGCGAGCAGCGGGTGGGCGTCGTACCAGAAGTCACCGTTCCAGCAGCAGAGCATCAGGTGCTGATCCATCGCGCCCGCGAAGGCGCCGAGGCGCGACTTCTTCAGCGATCCTAGATGACCGAACTTGCTGATCTCCAGCAGGATCTCGAGGTCATCTTCGAGCAACGTTCGCACGGCTCCCTGACGATTCAACGCTTCATCGACCGTAGCCTCAGCGACAGGTAGAGACCGTCCGAGGGCCACCTGGATCACCATCGCCATCAGATTGCCAAGGTCGCGAAGGTTGCCACCACTGGCCACGACGAGCCGAGCCATACAGCCGTCACGCGCTGAACCAAACAACCGGTCGAGATCCACGCGTTGCGAGATGAGTTCGGTGAGCGCGGCGACGCCCGGCTCGTGCAAGACGCGGTCGGGAGGGCGTCCTTGGACCTTCACGCTGGGTAACACGTGCAGTTGGCCGTCGAAAACACCAGCGGTCTCCTGGTTCAAGAACGCCAGGTACGGCGGAATGGTGTAGACGGTGTGACAACTGGGCAGCTTGAGTAGGCCACCGTTGTGAAAGAACAGGTCGGCCATGCTTTGGTACACGTCCGCCACGTCCAGAGTCGGCACCGTGTACTTGTCGAGGTCGTCGACGAGCACGACCAACTGGCGCGGGTGAATCGCGGTCGCTATCTCGAGCACAAAGTCGTGCAAGAACTCGCGCAGTTTTCCGTCGGACCGCGGACCGAGTGCAGCGCGGAGCTGATCGCGCAGGCTGTTGCCCCTGCGCAACGCGGGCTTGAGTTCTGCGATCCCGAGCTTGAACGTGACCGCCTGGTCGCCAAGGGTCTGCCGGATTCGTTCATGGACTCTCTCCCAAACCCCCGCCTTGGCGAGCCCTGGCAACGCATTTTCCCCCAGGGTTCGCAACGCCGCTTCACCAATGCCCGCTGCCAGCAGCACGGCGATCTCTTCGACCGAGATGGAGCCGCTAAGCGGGTGATAGTCCCGTGCGCTGACGCGCAGAACCGAAAACCCGGGTGCCCCGAGAGCCTGCAGCTCGCGTGTCAGCCGACTTAGTTCGGTCGTTTTTCCGGTGCCACGAAACCCCGCAAACAAGTGCGTGCTGGCCGGGCTCGCTTGATGGGACGCCAGTCGAATGGCATCGAGAATGTTGTCGACAGCGGCCGGTCCCCGAAGACGATCAGGACTTTCGTTCCTATCGTCGCCACGCCAGGCGTCGAGATCCACGTACCACGCTCGGTCCTCGTTTTCTTCCGCGACATCCAGCGCACGGTCGGGCTTGAGGTGACCGTACCAGCCAGCGAGCAGCCTCTCATGGTCGTGATCGATCATGGGTCGGCACCAGTGTAGTCGCTCGCGGCTACGCGCGGAAACCGCGCCACGCCCATTCGCGCCCCACCGCGAACTGACACGCATGAGCCAATCCTGAGCCCTCTGCGATGCCTGCTACGATGACCTCATGCCCGGTCGCCCCACACACCTGCTGGCCGTCTCGGTCGGGTGGGTGTTGATGACGGGGCTGCTCGCAGGCTGCGACGAAAACAGCGCGGCGGATGAGAGCTCAGCGCGCGTCGCTCTCCCCGACGTTCCGTACTGCGACCCTGCCCGAGCATGGCCCGAGCGCTGGACGCTGACCGAAGCGCATGCGGTCGATCTCATCGCGGCATTCCGCGAACGCGGCGGCGACTGCGGGGAGAAGGGACGAGGCTCGGCCGCCCCCGCGATTCGGCTCAACGGCGCACTCAGTTGCGCCGCCCGAATCCACGCCATCGCCATGGCGGAGGAGGGCCTCGTCGCGCATACAGCCCCCTCCGAGATCGGTACCGCGCAGCGCCTTGAGGCCGTCGGCTACAAGGGTGAGGTTTTGGAGCATCTCGCCGCGGGACCGCAAGACGCCGAGCAAGTTGTAGATGGCGTGTGGCGACCAAGCGACTACCACTGCATCGATCTGCTGTCGGCAAAACACATCGACGTCGGTCTTGGTTTCGTGGGGGAGACCGAGCCCGGCACGCCGTACGAGACGTACTGGGTTCTACTGCTCGGCAATCCGCCGGGCCCCAATCCTTGAACCGCGTCCTGTGAACTGGTCCTCCGGACTAGACCAATGCGCGCTCTCGCCCCCTCCACGCGACCTGGTCTGGATCGACCGACGGGCATGCCGGCTTGGTAATGAAGCCGACACGCCGCGCAAGGATATCCCCCGGTTCGGACACAGATCGGCATCCGGACCTCACCACCGGGTGGCATGGTGATGGAGTCATGGTGTCGTCCCCGTCGCATCCCCCCCGCGACGAGGCGACGCGGCTAATCGCGTCCCCTCGTCCTCCCTCGTCTCCATTCACTTCCAGGTCCCTCTTTGCTGCCGCGATCTTCGCCTTGCTCGCGATGCCCGGTTGCTACGAGGGCTACGACCACGACAAGGACGGCGTCGCATGGTCCCCCGACGGCGGCGACGACGACGACGGCGGCTCTGGCGACGACGGTGGCGTCGATGATGCGGGCGACGCCAGCGCGGACGATGCTGACGGGGGCGATGACAACGACGGCGACGG
>JAESSZ010001148.1 GCA_016763875.1 Nannocystaceae bacterium | reverse complement strand
CCGACGCCTTGGACTGGCTCGCAACCGTACGGCCGGAACAGTCAATCGCCGAAGTTCAGTACTGGGGGCACGGCAAGTGGGGCAAAGCGCGTGTCGATAACGACGTGCTGGACGCTCGCGCGTTGCTGCCGGACCACCCGCTTCACGCTGGGCTCAAGCGACTGCGCAGCCGCCTCGCGGACGGACCGGACGGCCTGCTGTGGTTTCGCACCTGCGAGACGTTTGGCGCCGAAGCCGGCCAGACATTCGCCCGCGATCTCTCTGACTTCCTGGGCAGCCGCGTCGCCGGACACACGTTCATCATTGGGCACGTTCAGAGCGGACTGCATTCGCTGCTGCCGGGCGCACCCGTGACGTGGTCGGAGACTGAGGGCGTCCGCGAGGGTAGCCCCGCAAGCCCGCAGCGTGCGTACTGGTCCGCGCTCAAAGCCCCAAACACGATCACCTGTCTCCGCGGCTCGATCCCCAACGGATACTGAAAACGCCGCTACGGGTTGGCGTTCGCCGCTCGCACGGGGGGACCGACCTCAAGTGTCGGTTCGATCCGGAACAGGCCGTGACCACGACAGCGGCGGTCGGCGGCATCACATCGGAAGCGCACGTGGAGATGGTCGCGGTGACCGTTTTCGTGCGTGATGAGGTAGCGCTGCTTGGGCCCCGCTCCCGCTGTCCGGAAGTACTTGGCGACCTCTTCCTCGGTATCCACCGTGCGCGCGTGGGCCTTGATGACCCGCTGCAGTCGGGAGCTGATGAAAATCCGCTGCACCCGGTTGGTGTCCCCCAGCGCTTTGATCAGCGTCCAGGTTTTCTCGACATCCAACGTCGTCTCGTCAGCGCGTCGCCAGTAACGTTGGCGCAGCACGCCCGGCTTCATGACGTAACCAATGTCGACGTCACGCCCGGTCCGATGAGACACGTGCGGCCATGCCCTGCCTCCACGGCGATACGACAACTCGCCGATCCGCACGGCCGGGCCTTCGGGATGCGCCAGTCCGTAGACCTCGAACGCCTCAAGCAGGGCGCGCACCGTTCCTTCCGCGCCGTACGCCCGATTTCTGCGATCTCTGAGACGCCAATGCGGACCTTCCGGCAGGGGAATGCCGTTTGAGAGTCGCCCGCGGTGGGGCGAGCCGATCGACTGCGTTGTGGTCGCTGGGTCCTGACGGAACACAAGCAGCGCCGTGCCACTCGGGACCATCGCCACGTCCGCCAGGCCGGGATTGAGCGCCCTCAGATTGGGTACACGCAGGCCCCACTGTTGGGCCAGCTGCTCGATCGGCATGGCCTCGGGCACAGTCCACCGAACCTCGCGCAGCGCCGCATCGGGGTCCAGTTCCTGCGCGGATCCCTCGTCAGCGGACTGCGCGGCATCCGATCTTGGGACGACATCGTCGGAAACGTTGACGTGAATGAGTCGCGTGATCTCTGGCGTGCCTTCGTTGAGCGGCCAAGGCTGACTCTCGCTCGCCGTCGCGAGACTGCCCTCGCTCGCGATAAGAGCCAGCAAAACTATGGAGCGCCAACGCATACGCAAACCCGCGATGCCCGAGAAAGTACCTGGATCGACCGCGATCGTCGATCCCGATCAGGTCCACGTGCAGAACTTCGAGGAAGTTCCCCACGACTTGGATCCACAATGGGCACACTCCGTATCAGCACCTACCGAGATTACTGAAGGCCACACCAGCCGATCGGTGGTTATCGCGCCTTGGATGTCTCGTGCGCTCGGCGTTACGCGTGTGGGCCAACGTGCAACTGAGTGTGCAGCTCGACCATGACCTGCGAGGTCCGCTCACCAAACTTCACACGAGCGTGGGTGCGAGTCTCGATCTCGCTGCGGGACGAAAGCGGCGAGGCGGACGCCAGATCGTAGCGTGTGACGCCTTTGCCCGTGGCCGCATGTGCGTCAATGCCCGCACCGTCGGCCGGCCCGATGGAAACCGTCCCACGGTCGGTCTGCCACGCGATTGCCACCACGTCCCCCGCGGCCTCGGTGAGTTCGTAGCGAACCACGCGCTGCATCTGGGCGCCACCTTCCTCGCGATGACTTACAACCTCCCACCTGGCCCCCACCCCCAACGGCTCGACCGGCAGCGTCAGGAACATGGGACGGAGCGAATCGAAGAGACCGTCGATCGACGGCTTGAGCCTCGAGCCGTCCGCGACCCCCGCCATCACCATCGTGCTCGCCCCGCCTTTGCGATCGATGGTCATCGTCGCGCGCGCGGCCTCGAGATGCTGCACGGCCTCCACAAGCGCCTTGCGCACCCGATCGGACTCGACATCACCATCGGCCACCGCGTTGGCCGTAGTCACCTCGACGACCATCTCAGCCGCTGTCACCGCGGTAACCTTGGTGATCACATCGAGACGGATCGCGGGTATGTCGGTCGGTGGCACGACGCTGTCTGCGACGCCCACCGAGAGCCGCATCGTCATGCGGACCGGCACTGTCCGCGTTGTCCCGAGCGAGGCCGTGAGCGTGAGCGCGCGTTTTGGCTCAACCCCGGTCTCGGTGACAAAAACGCCCGGCTCGCGCGCATCGATAAGTGGCGGAGGCTCGGGCAATGTTGGCGCAGCCGAGGATGCAGCCCCTGCGACCGCCTCTGATGGTTGGGCCGGGCTGGGGCTGGGACTGGACTCAGCGAGCGCCGACGTCGTTCTCGCCGAGGCCGTTCTCGGTGCTGGTGTCGGTTGAGTCGGGGCACCACACGCCGTACCGAGGAGGACAAAAACGGCGACAAAAACGGAGCGCTTCATCTGGCGGGCAGCATACGACACCCCGCCGGGCGTTCGTGTCACCCCCGCGGGCTTAGTTCGGCTGTGCCAAACGCACACCGACCAGCGCGACAAACGAACTCATCATCACCCCGATGAGCTCGTCCTCGTCGTGATCGTGGCCATGGGCTATCCAGTCCAAACTCGTCGCTTCGATGAAACCGATCCAACCGTAGACCGCCGTCTGCGTGCGACGATCGGGTTCCGTGACACCCGCGCGCGATAGAATGCGGCGACTGATCGTCTGACGTACGTTCTCGATGATCGGCTGGGCCTCGTCGTCGGACCCGACGCCACCGCGTAACAGTGCCCGGTAGAAGTCAGCGTTGTCGCGCACAAACGCCACGAACGACCGCAACGAGGTGCGCACCGCATCCTCGAGCGTGACGGAGGGTTGCAACTCGGTGACCGAGATAACCCGCCGTGCCAGCTCGCGGATCGTGGCGACGTAGTAGCCGCGCTTGCCCGAGAAGTAGTGGTACAGCAGCCCCTTGGAAACCCCCGCGGCCGAGGCGATGTCGTCGGTTGATACGTCGTCGTAGGCGCGCTTGGAAAACAACTCCAGGCCGAGAGCCAACAGCCGAGCGCGGCGCTCATCCACGGACGGTCGGGCGGTACGGGGCATCGCGAGCATCAGCGTATGAGACTATTGAAAGATGTTCAACAAGGCTCGAACTCGCCCATCACGCACGACGACGCCGCAACGCGGGCAGCAGCGGCAGTAGCAGCAACCACGTCCCCCACCGCGTGCCCGACCTCTCGCCCGACCTCTCGCCCGACCTCTCGCCAGTAACGCAGCCGCACCCCTCGCCAAGGCCGTCTTGGCCAAACCGGGGTGGCAACGCGCCATACGGATCGACAGCACCCTCGCCATCATCGCCGTCTTGTGTCGGCTCGCTGTCGTCGTCCACGTCATCACCGTCCTCGTCCGCCCCGCCCTCGCCAACACCATCTCCGCCATCACCACCGCCGGACGGCTGGGCATCCACCCCAATGTTCACGACCACCGATTCGGTCGAGTTGTCGGCGTTGTCGACCGCGACCGCCGCGAGCGTGTAGCTGCCTTTGCCCAGCGTCACGCCATAACGATACGGCGCCGAGCTATCCGCGGCCCCCAGCGCAACCCCATCGAGTAGCAGCTGGACCTCGCGAATACCCGAGCCCGCATCGCTCGCCTCGATCTCGATGACGACCTCGATCGTACCGTCCGAATCGGAGTCGAACCGCGTACCGTCGGTGGGCGAGGTGATCGACACGGTCGGCGCGTCCTCGTCGTCATCCATCGCAAACGGCGTGCCGCAGGTTTCCGACCACGTCGACATGCCCCCCATCGCGCAGGCGTTGGGCCAGCTGCCGTTGCCTACGTGCGGGTCGGTCGCAAAATCGCGGCACTTCTCGGTGGGATTCCACGTGCCGTCGGCGTCATGGCACGGCGTGATGTCGATACCGGTCTCCGATTCGAACCAGTCCATGCCCGTGTGCATCATGGAGTACCAGCCGCCACCGCCGCAGCCATCGCCGTACGAAGTAATACCGAATGCGCGAAACGAACCGTCGTCGAGCTGCACGTAGACCGGGCCGCCAGAGTCACCCTGGCAAGTATCGATGCCGCCACCGCCGATGAATGCCTCGTTGTTTTGGATGTAGTTGAACGGTGCTTCCGCCTCGTACTTGACGCCAAAGTTCCCGTCGTCGGTATTCCCGAAACCGACGAGCCATACCTTTTTCCCGTCCTGGAGAACCTCGGTCTCACAGCCCATCAACGGCGGCGCGATGACAACGTCGGTCACCGGTTGAGACAGCTTGCAGACCGCCCAGTCGTTGCCCGCACCAGGACCGCCCCCCGGGTAAGTCTTGCACCACTGCGGCGTAATGCTGCGTCCTTGCGCGTACACGGAGTCACCGAGAAAAACCTCGTTCACCACCCCGCAGTGCGCCGCGTAGATGACCACTTCGGGATGGACCAACGTTCCGGTGCATCCGCCGAGCGAGACCGTCGTCGGCCACTCGCAGGCAGACACGGCACCGCCGCCGTAGATAGCCTGCGGCTCGGGGTCTTCAGTGACGACAACATCGGGCGCCCCCGCGTGAGCGATGGTCGGCGAAACCATCGCAAGAACACACGCGATAGGCAGCCCTGGAGCGAGCACTCGCGACAGGACAATGTGCAAACGAGACATCCCACACATTGTGCGGCCACGGGGGCGCGTCGAATAGGGGGGTGGCCATCGCACAAAATGCCGCATACGTTGCGATACAGGGGTATAGCTTGCGCAATTCGATCTGCGATTGCGCAACTTGCCCACGGATTTTTGGCAACTCGCCAAGCGCCCGACCCATCGCCACCGGTGGTGGGCAACACGGCCGGGGATCATGCAACGGGCAACGAATCGCCAGCACCCAGCAACGCGATCAACGCCGCCGCCGCGGACGAGGGCGTCGCCCCCCGAAGACGCGCGACGTAGAAACTCCGCTTTACGGGAAGTCCGAGCAACGGCACGATCTCCAGTCGACCGGCCGCAAGTTCATCGGCGACGGCCCGCCGCGATACGAATGCGAAACCGAGTTGGGCGAGCACGCATCGCTTCGCCGCCTCGCTGCTGCCAACGACGATACGCGCGGCCTGGCCCGGCTCACAGTGGCGCGCGAGCAAGTCCGCAACCGCCGCCCGCGTTCCCGAACTCTCGTGGCGAAGCACCATCGGCACTCGGCCGAGCAAGCTAGGATCGTGGTTCCCTTCGGCATCCACCTGGCCCAACTCGCCCGCGACAAAAAACGGATTGGGCGAGGGCGCCACCAGTACAATCTCGTCGTTTTCGAACGGCCGACTCACCACCCGACGGTCCTGCGGCAGACTGCCCACGAGCGCCAGATCGCAATGCCCGGCAACCAGTTGCGCCAGCGCGCCGCCGCTGTCAGACACCCCAATCGTCACGCTCACCCCCGGGTGCGACCGCCGTAGCCGAGTGAGGACGGGTGGCAGCATGACCTCTCCGGCGATCGTCGAGGCCGCGACCACCACATGCCCCGCGCGGCCCTGAGCCTCGGCCTTCATGCGGCTCAGCGCCTCCGAACGCATCTCGATCAACCGCTCGGCGTAGCGTCGAAGGATCTTGCCCTGCGCGGTTGGTTGCACGCCATCGCGGCCACGGTCCAGCACCCGGGCGCCCAAACTCGCCTCAAGTCCCTTGATATGGAAACTCACCGTCGATTGGGACAGACCCAGCGCATCGGCGGCACGCGTAAAGCTGCCGTGCTCAAGCACCGCGAGCATCGTCCGAAGCTGATCAAACTCCACGACGGCCTACTTCGTGCCGTACAGCCGGTCGCCTGCGTCACCGAGGCCCGGGACGATGTAGCCCTTTTCGTTGAGCCGCTCGTCGACCGCTGGCGTGTAGATCACCACGTCTGGATGGACCGCGTGCAAGCGCTCAATGCCCTCGGGCGCCGCGAGCAGACAGGCGAACTTG
>JAESSZ010001147.1 GCA_016763875.1 Nannocystaceae bacterium | reverse complement strand
GCACCGTCGCGTCGAACTTGAACTCAACCGAGAACTTCCCAGGGCTCATGGAACTCTCGGCGAACGCGACCGCGAGTCCGTCGAACTTCAGGCTCGATGACGACGCGGGCTTGGCTGTCACGGCCGCAGCGCGACTCGGATCGCAGGCGCCGGCCTTGACGGTGGTTCCGTCGAGACAGGCCTCGTGCAGCAGCAGCGGCCTTCGCTTCGAGAACATAGTGCCTCGTGCGAGCGACACCGTCAGCTCGCAGTGCTCGGGGCGAGAGTCGACGCCGTCGACGCCCCAAAACAGGCTGACTTCGCCCGCGACCAGTTCCCCCGCACCAGGCAAGTATGCGCCCGACGGCCATCGCTCCTCACTCGTCTCGACCAACGTCTTGTCGCCCACCTCGCACGCGACCTTGAACACCAGGTCGCCTTTGTCTTTGACCGAGTCGTTGACGCGCACCGCGTACCGCAGATCCAACCCGCTAAACATCGAGTTTTCGGCAACGCCCAGTGAAATCACGTCGAAGTCAGACGTGAAGCCCGAAGCCGGCGCCAAAGCGAGGGCCGGACTGCATGCGCCGAGTGTCGCAACGCTGCCCCCGTCCCAGCAGGCCTGCGTCAACTCGACGATCGGGCCATCACCCGAACTCGAAGCCAGCGCGAAACGTAGGTTGCACCGACTCCCCTTGGCCGCGAGTCGGAGATTGCTGAAGGTGTTGTGGACAAGAATCGAGTCGCCAGCGACAACCGCTTCGAGACTCCCGCTGGACACCGCCGCCAGTGCGCTGGACTCGGAGTAGACCAGCCCGCCGGTTTCGCATTGCACCTGCGCCCATAGCTCTGTCCCTCGTCGGACTTGTTGGTGCACCTTGGCATCGAGCGTCATCTCCAGCTCGATCGGGTCGTCGTCGCTCTCGACGGCATTGATCCTCGGTGCCGAGAGTTCGACCGGACCAACGGGCGGCACGACCCCAACGGGTTTGCGGGCGCGCTCGATGCTCGGCGCCATCGCGGCAGTGATCGGTGAGTCGCCAGCGGGTGTGTCGTTGGTGGGGGCGTCGACGGTCGCGGCATCGGCACTCGGTGTCGGTGTCTCGCTGCTCGGCGTCGGCTCGGCGACCTTCTGCTCGGCGTCTCCGGTCCCGACCGTGTCGCAGCCCAAAACCAGCGCGGCAAAAACAAAAGCTGTCCTTGTCATTCCCCCCCAGTCTGCAGCGAAACTGGGGTGATTTCACGCAGACCGACGCATTTTCCCTCCCGCTTTTTTTCTCGGGAGGAAACGAAATATTCGAGCCAGCGGGACGTTTTCTAACGGTTGCAAGCGGCGAACGACTCGCGCCCCGCAGACGAGTCTACACGGCGATCGGCGCCTTGATCGACGGATGCGGGTCGTAGCCCGAGAGTTCGAAGTCGTCGAACGAGAACCCGAAGATTGAACTCTGCGTGCCTGCGATCGTCATCGTTGGCAACGGCCGCGGCTCACGAGCCAGCAGTGTCCGCGCCTGCTCGAAATGATTCGCATAAAGGTGTGCATCACCAAACGTGTGCACGAACTCGCCAGGCTGCAGGTTCGTGACGCGCGCCATCATCATCGTCAGTAGCGCGTACGAGGCGATGTTGAACGGGACGCCGAGAAACACATCAGCGCTGCGCTGGTAGAGCTGGCAGCTGAGTCGCCCTTCGCTGACGTAGAACTGAAACAGACAGTGGCACGGCGCCAGCGCCATCGCGGGCAGGTCCGCGGGATTCCACGCACTCACCACGATCCGCCTCGATTCGGGATCGTTGCGGATCAGCGCCTCCGCCTGCGCAACCTGGTCCACCGTCGAGCCATCTGGCGTCGCCCACGAACGCCACTGCTTGCCGTAAACGGGGCCCAACTCCCCGTGTTCGTCCGCCCAATCGTCCCAGATCGAGACCCCGTGCTCCGCGAGGTACGCGATGTTGGTATCGCCCTTGAGAAACCACAGCAGCTCGTGAATGATCGAGCGCAGATGGAGCTTCTTGGTGGTGACGCACGGAAACCCATCCGCCAGGTCGAAGCGAAACTGGCGGCCAAACACCGAACGGGTGCCAGTGCCAGTGCGATCGCCTCGGTCAACGCCGTGCTCGAGGATCTCGGCCACTAGATCGAGATAGGCGCGCATTGTTACTTCCCTTCGAACGACTGTGCGAGACGCTGGTGCTCGGCGTACGGAGGTCCGGCCGCGTCTGGGTTCAGTGCGGCCTCCCGTGCCTTGGCGGCGTAGCGGTCCTTGAACGCGACCATACGAGCAACGGCCCGCTCAACGCGAGCGTCCCGCTGAGCTTCGAGTGCCGACAAGACCTCCGCGCGCAACCCAACGTGGCTGCAGACCAACATCGAGTCGACATCGGCCACCAGCGCGCCGTCGACCATCTGACGGGGGTTGTAGTGATCAGAAACAGCCTTCATCTCAAGGTCGTCGGAGAACACAAGGCCGTCGTAACCCAGCTCTTCGCGGAGCACGTTCATGACGTCGGGCGAAAGCGTCGCGGGACGTTTGGCGTCGAGCGCCTCGAACACGACGTGTGCGGTCATGATCGAAGCGACCCCCGCCTCGACCGCCGCACGGAACGGCGGCAGTTCGATTTCGCGGAGGCGGTCCATATCATGGGGCAGTCGAGGCAACTCGTGGTGGCTGTCGCTCACGGTGTCGCCGTGCCCCGGAAAGTGCTTGGCGCACGCAGCGACGCCGTGCGCTTGCATGACCTCGATCATGAGGCTCGCGTGTCGAGAGACTTCCTGGGGCGTGCGAGCAAAGCTGCGGTCTCCGATCACCGGATTGTCCGGGTTGGTGTCGACATCGACGACCGGGGCGAAGTCCAGAGTGATCCCGAGATCTCGCAGCTCGATCGCCAAACCTGCTGCCACCTCGCGGGTGCGGGTGTCATCGGCGACCTCGCCCACGCGGCGCATGGGCGGCCACCGCGTCCAGGGTTCCAGGAGTCGCTGAACGCGTCCGCCCTCCTGGTCAATCGCGATCACCGCTGGGACGTCGGCCGGCGCGGCCTCGTGGATCGCTCGGATCAAGGCCGCGATCGCAACATGGTCCAGCAGCAGCGCATCTGACGGCGCCCCACCCCGGCCTGGTGGTGGTGGCGGTACCCTGGCCAGATTCCGGTCAAATAGGACCACGCCCCCAACCCGGCCCTGCCGCAGCAGGTTCGCGAGATCTGCGGGCAACGAGGTCCCGTCGAAGCCGGCAAAGAGAAGTTGTCCGGGCTGCCATTTGCTCACCGAAGGTGTCGCCATCCGACTCGGAGCCTACGGTACCCGGGCCCATCGCCCAACGTGGCGGGCAAACGCCCGTACGGTCTTGTTCGCGGCCAGTCCGTGGCTTGTCCCAACGCGGTTGACGGGCGTAGACGCCCGTTGCTAGCTTGCGGCGCCTCGCGCCTCAGATGGCCGCACGTATGCACTCACGAAGCCCATCCCTTGGTTTCGTTCGCAGCCTCGCAGCGGTTGTCGCCCTGACTGGCATCACCGTTGGATGGCCGCTAACGGCAGTTGCAGGTCCGCCCGGAATTGGTGGACCTGGTGGCGCAGGTGGCCCCGGTGGCGGTCCCCCCGGCGGCGGACCCCGCAAAGAAAAAAAGGAGGGCCCCGCCGAGGAAGCTCCGAAGGACAAGGCCGCACTGCGACCGATCGCACCGGTCCCCGCTCAGCCCGAGCAACGACGGCGGATCATGCTGTTCGACCTGCACGGCTACATGCGCATGCGGGGCGACTTCTTCCATCGCATGAACCTGGGTCTGCCCGATGTCGACCTGTCGACGTTCGAGCCGCTGGACGGCAACAAGTTCTTTTCACCGCCCGTGGAGTCGCTCGAAGGCCGTGAAGACAGCGACGTCCCGGTCGCCAACGACGCCTCGTGCATCGCTCGCCTCTCCGACGCGGGGGTCTCCGCGCAGCGAATCGGCAACCGCTGCCAGCGTCGCAACGGTTTTGCCAGCGCCAACATCCGGCTCCGTCTTGAGCCGACGCTGCACATCACCGACACGGTCAAGGTGCACACGCAGATCGATGTCTTGGACAACGTGGTGCTGGGCAGCACGCCCGACACGTTCGCCTACGGCAGTCCCAACGCACCGCTCGATCTGTTCACGCGGACCCAGGTCCCGCCGCAGGGGCTGACCAACAGCACGGACGACAGCATCGTCGTCAAACGAGCCTGGGGGCACATCCGCTTCGGGTTTGGACTCGACCTCCGCTTCGGTCGCATGCCGCACTCGTGGGGCATGGGCATGGTCGCCAACCACGGCAACGGCTACGCACGCGGCGACAAATCCGACATCATCCGCCACCTCGATCGGGACTACGGCGACACCGTGGACTCGGTGCGCATGGCCTACGACCTGGGCAAAGACCGCAGGCGTACCCATACCCTCGCTTTGTCTTGGGACTGGGCCGCCAGCGGCCGCACGACCGGGCAGCTGCTCGGGCCCGAATACGAGTCGGGACGGCTGTTGGGCCAGGCGTTCTCCGCCGAGAAGTTCGACAACGTCTACCAGTGGAGCGCATCGATCGAGCGCCGCGACGACCAGGAGATGCTTCAACGGAAGCTCTCGCTCGGCAGCCCCGTGGTCAACTACGGTCTCAAGACCTGGCTGCGCTACCAGGACGTGGACGAGGTCTTCAACACCGCCGAGGACCTCGATGTGCTCGGAGGCCAAGAGGTCGACGGATCGATCGCGGACCTCTCACCCTACGGTGAGCGCCTCGTGGCTCGCCGCGCGCTCATGGTCACGCCCGACCTGTGGGTGCGGGTCAACTGGCGCACCCTGAGAGTCGAACTCGAAGCCGCAGGTAACTTCGGTACGTTCCGGCTTCGGGATGTCGACGGAACCATCGACGACCCCGACACCTTCTACGAGACGCGAACCTCGGCCGACCTACAACGCAAGATCATCGCCAACTTCGGCTATGCGTTTGAGTTCAAGTACGGCTTCTTCAAAGACCGGTTCCATATCGGCTTTGACCACGGGTTTGCCTCGGGCGATCGCGGCAACCCGCCGTTCGCACCGGACGTGCAGGCCCCCGTGCCTGCCAACGACGACAACAACAGGATCAGCAACTTCCGGTTCAACCCGGCCTACAACTTGGATCTGTTGTTGTTCCGCGAGCAACTCGGGACGGTCAGCAACGCGGCGTACTTCAAGCCGTGGGCCGCGTTCTACTTCTTCGAGAACTTCTCGGCTCGTGTCGACATCGGCTACGCACTGGCATCGGCCAAAGCATCCACGCTGGGTAATCGCCGCTCCTACGGTATTGAGTTGGACGGCGCCATCCGCTTCCACGATGCCAACGAGCCCATCTTCTTCCAGTTGCAGTACGGCGTGCTGTTCCCGCTCGGCGCCTTCAACCGCGTCAACCCGACCGAGGCGACGATCAGTCGTGAAGACGCCCGCGCCAGCCAGACCGTGCAAGCACAGGTCGGGATCCGTTTCTAGAAGGCGAGAAGTTTGAGTGCGAGGCGGTGTGGCCGCCTCGGGCCCTCTCTACGCGCGCGTTTGCGGGCTGGATGACGCTTCAGTCGCCATCGTCAGACCGACGTGACTGTCACGAGGCGCGCGGTTCCCGTCGCCGGGATCGTCGCCCGGGCTGTCACTTCTCGCGCCGCGGGCGAGCCAATCCAAGAACAAAAGCCAATCTTTCATCGATGATCCGAGCGTAGCTGTATTCGCCGCGTGCGCCAGGAACTGACGAATCTGGGCTTCTCTCCTCCGCGGCCCGCTGCTCTCGGTAACCGATTGCTACCGTTGACCGTACCCGTACGGAGGTTTGGCACCATGATCCCGGCGACGTTATCCCCTCCAATAAGAGTGCTCTTGGGCGTCATCTGCCTTGCAGCGTGCAGCAGCAACGAAGCGGGTCCGCCGTCGACCGCGGCAGACGATGCCGGCAACGCGACGCCGCCCGAGGGAGCAGGTCCGGTCGCCGCGGGCTGCGAAGTAACCGAGGCACCAGTGGCAGTGTCGCTGAGCACGGAAGACGGCCTGACGCTGGAGGCCGACTTCTATCCGTCAGGCGTCGCGAAGGGACCCGCCGCGGTGCTCCTTCATATGATCCCGCCCTCCAACGACAAGTCGAACTTTCCCGCGGTTTTCATCCAAGCGCTTCGCGACCGCGGGCTGTCGGTGCTCAACGTCAATCGTCGCGGTGCGGGGGCCTCGGACGGCGAACCACGGGACGCCTACGAGGGTCCCTCGGGTCGACTCGATGCAGTGGCGGCCCATCGTTTTGTCACCGAATCGGGCTGCCTCGCCCCGGTCGGCAGCGTGGTTTTTGTCGCCGCATCCAATGGCACCACCACGGCGCTCGACTTCTCGGTCGAAGCGGCCCCGGACGCGCGCCCGTCGGCCCTCGTGTTCCTCAGCCCGGGCGGCTACACCGAAAACCAGCACACGGTTGCCGACAATACCGAAGTGCTCGCGACGATCCCGGTCATGCTGGGCTATCCCGACAGCGAGCGCGCGTGGCCGAATGCCGTGGGTGAGTACAAAGGGCAGGCGTGGGAACTCCACGAGTACGACGATGGGCGCCACGGCGCGGGATTGTTCGAGAGCAACCCCGATGTCATCGACGACATCGTGGGCTTTCTCGACCGAACACTCTCACCGTGACAGACGATAGTGGCGCAGTTCAACCCCGCCCGACGCGGACTCTGCGTACGTAATCGTACCGAAGAACTCGGCCACACAACCCTGCACCATGGGAGGGCATGCGTCCGAACTTCAAGGCAATTTGGTGCGTCGTGGTGGTCGGGTTCGCGGGTTGCGCGGCGGATACCCGGGCTGATGACCCCGGCGGCGCTGCGACAACATCGGGCAATGCAGCGCCCGATGCGTCCGCCGCGGAGGGCACGGCGTCCCTCGGGGACACGGGCGATTCCACGGCTGGCGCCGGGCAAGATGAATCCACGACTGAGCCACAACAGATCTTCGACGTGGGTGCCGCCGACGACGGCCCCGAACCGCCGCAGCAAGGCTGCAGTAAGCTCGACTTCTTGTTTGTCGTGGACAACTCGCTGTCGATGGTCACCCATCAACAGACACTGATCAGCAGTTTCGGCCCGTTCATCGACACGATCTTGGACGAGGTCCAAGCACACGACTTCCAGATTCTCGTCACGGATTCGGACGCAGGCGAGGATGTTCTGGCGTGCGTGGGTTGTCTCTTTTGCGGTGACTACTGTGATCAGGCCGTCGGGTTCGATAGCTGCGAAACCACACTTGGGGCCGGAGAAGTCCAGCCGTATTCCTTGGGCGCGAGCAATCGTGTCTGCGGTGTGCCGGACGGTCACCGGTACTTGACCTCGGACCTTCCCATCCAGGCGAGCAAGGACATGTTTGCCTGCATGGCGCAGGTGGGTACGGGCGGCTCTGGCGCGGAGCTTCCGATGAGTGCGCTCGTGCAGGCCGTGACCAGCCAGAGTGCCGACGGCGGCTGCAACGCGGGGTTTGTCCGAAGCGACGCGGTCTTGGTGGTCACGGTGATTACCGACGACCCGTACGACGAACAGACACCAGACGACGCCTCGACCGTAGGGTCCCCACAGCAGTGGTACGACGCCATTGTCGCCGCCAAAGGGGGTGACGCAGACAACGTGGTCATGCTTGGAATCGTCCGCGTCCAGGACGCCCCGACCCCACGCTTCCTCGAGTTCCTAGCGTTGTTCGGCGACCGCGGCCTGACGGGCGACATCTTCGCTGCGGAATATGGTTCGTTCTTCGATACTGCGGTGGGCCTTATCGACACCGCCTGCAACGAGTTCATGCCCGAGGGCTGAAAGCGCGGACCCCAACCTCGCGGACCCCAACCTCGCGGACCCCAACGTCGCGGACCCCAACGTCGCGGACCCCAACGTCGCGCCGGTCCTGCAACCGCAGACCCCTGCCCTACTGGGCCGTACCCAAGGGCCGCCAGCAGCGCTACGGTGCAGTCATGGCTAAGGCGCCTCCGATCAAGCACCAGTGCCGCGAATGCGAAGCGATCTGTCAGGGCTGGTACGGCAAGTGCCCGTCGTGCCATGCGTGGGGCACGATCGAAGAGGTCGCTGCGACGCCCGACGCCAAGCCGGGGCGCATTACGCTGAGCAAGAGTGGCTCCGGCGCGGGTGGCCCGACACCCCTGTCGCTGGCCGACCAGCTCGCGCCAGTCGCTCGTGTCGAGTGCGGCATCCACGAAGTTGACCGCGTCTTGGGTGGCGGCTTGGTCGGGGGGAGCGTCATCTTGGTGGGTGGACCTCCAGGGATCGGGAAGTCGACCCTCATGCTGCAGGTCAGCGCCCGGCTCGCACGCAACGTCGGCACCGTTTTGTACGCCAGTGGCGAAGAGTCGATTGGACAGATCTCCTCGCGCGCGCGGCGACTCGGCACCGAACCTGAGCGACTACTCGTGCTCGCCGACACGCATGTCGAAGGCATCGTGCGCGCAGCAGAAAAGATTGGGGACGCGTTAGCGTGTGTGGTCGTCGACTCCATACAGACCGTGTATTCCGTGGCCCACGACGGCCTTCCGGGCAACGCGAGCCAGATCCGGGCCGTGTCCGCCCAGCTCATCGGCTTCGCGAAATCGAACAACATTCCCGTCATCCTCGTTGGGCACGTCACCAAGGACGGCCAGCTCGCCGGGCCCAAGTTGCTGGAGCATATGGTCGACGTGGTTCTGTCATTCGAAGGCGACGAGGAACGTGCGACACGGTTGCTGCGCGCGACCAAGAATCGCTTCGGATCCACGATGGAACTCGGCGTGTTCGAGATGACCGGCACGGGTCTTAGCGAGGTCAGCAATCCGTCGGAGGCGTTCCTGGCCGAGCGGCCCGAGGGCAGCCCTGGCTCATGTGTGACAGCGAGTCTCGAGGGCACCAGGCCGCTACTTCTGGAAGTGCAGGCGCTGCTCGCCAAGTCATGCGGCGGGAGCCCACGTCGCACGTGCGTGGGTGTGGACAGCACACGCCTCGCGATGCTCATGGCCGTACTCGATCGCCACGGCGAAGTGTTCGCGCTGGACCAGGACGTGTTCGTCAACGTCGCCGGAGGCATGCGACTGTTCGAGCCCGCGGCCGACCTCGCGGTGCTCCTCGCTGTCGCCTCAAGTCACCTCCGCAAACCGCTGGCGCGCGACTGTGTGGTCATTGGCGAAGTGGGACTCACGGGCGAGATCCGCCAAGCGACGCGCCTCGAGCCAATCGGCGAGGGGCGCGCTCGTGGGTGAGAGACTTGCCGCGAAGCCCAGCTGTAGCGTCTTGGCGGCATCGAGGAGTCGGCCACCGGAAAGTGACT
>JAESSZ010001146.1 GCA_016763875.1 Nannocystaceae bacterium | reverse complement strand
GTTCGGTGGGTGAGCTGCAGCTGCCTTGCGTGCAGCATCGGGCGTGCATCAGGGGGCCAGACCTCGTCGGGGGCGCGGCGCCGATAGAGGTCGTCGTAGAGCAGCGGAAATCCCTCCGAGGTAAAGTGGGCCCGGATCTGATGCTTGCGTCCGGTTCGTAAAACGATCTGGACGAGTGCGAGTGTCGGCGTTCGGGCGATCACGCGGTACTCCGTATGCGATGGTTTTCCATCGGGGTGCGCGGTCACGCGCTGTCCATCGACGACCAGCAGCGGCGTGTCGATCACGGCTTGGTCGGGGGGCTGGCCTTCGACGATCGCGGTGTATCGCTTTCCCACGGTGCGTCGCTCAAACTGCCCGGCGTAGTAGGCGACGAGACCTCGTCGTCGCGCGAACGCGATGACCCCACTGGTGCCGCGATCGAGTCGGTGGATCACCGAGGGCTCCGCGCTGGGGTCTGGGAAGTCTTGGGTGTAGCGAAGCTGTAGGCGCGCCAATGCGTTGACGTAGGGGCACGTCGACGCGGGATGAACCGGTAGTCCGGGCGGCTTGTTCACCACGATGAGATCGTCGTCCTCGAACAGCACGGGAAGCTCGATCGCGGCGATCTCCTCGTGCGGCACATCGACCGCGGGCAGTTCGAGCTCGACAAGGTCGCCCAGCGCCAGACGATGGGCCTTCTTGACCGAGTGGCCGTTGACGCGCGCGGCACCCTTGCGAAGCATCGCGACGAGGGACACGCGTGACCGCCAGGGTAGTTGTGCGGCAAGGAACGCGTCGATGCGTGCGTTCGCGTGCGCCTCTGTGGCGGTCCACGAGGTTGTGTAGGTCGCGTCGTCCAGGACGGTGGAGGGTACCGGACCTGACGCGGCCGGGCACTAGCGCGCGTGGGCCCTTCGGGATGCTCTCGCCATCAACACCGCATGCTTCAGTGGCATGCTTGCGCCTATGGCTCGCTCGATCCCGCCGAAGTCCTATACCAACGACGCGGACATGCCGACGCAGATCGAACTCTCTCCGATCGGCGTCGTTCGGTCGCCGCACAAGGAACGACACGGCACGCCACGCCAGGCGGTCTTGCCGGGCGATCCCGAACTGCGGCCAGAGGAGCAAGCCACGCTTGAGTTGTTCGACACCGTGCTGTCGCGCGATGCGGTCGCGGATCTTGATGACTTTGAGTACATCTGGGTGCTGACTTGGTTGCACCTCAACCATGGGTGGCGCAACAAGGTGCGGCCGCCGGGTGAAGAAAAGTCGCGCGGTCTGCTTTCGACACGCGCGCCTCATCGCCCGAACCCGATCGGGTTGTCGGCTGTGCGTCTCGTTTCTGTCGAGGGCCTGCGCCTGGTGGTGGAGCGCATCGATGCGCTGGACGGCACGCCGATCCTCGACATCAAGCCCTACGTGCCGTACGCGGACGCATTCCCCGACGCGCGCGCGGGTTGGGTTTCGGCGCGCCCGGCGACACCCAAGAGTTGATTGGCGTTGTCGGCGGCGACGTTCGTCGGGTCCCCGGCCTATGTGGATAGCACCCATCAGACCATGCTGATGTCTCCTGACATCCTCTGTCAGGAGACCGCGTTGTAGGGCCGCTCGCCCAATCGACGCCGATGATCGCCATCGCTACGATGCCCGGCCAATGCCGAGCCCAATCCTCGCAGTCGAGCCACACGGAGACCTCCAACCGATTTTCGACGACGCCTGGTACGTCACAGGATCAGTCTCGTTCAAACCGCTCGTGCGATTGGTCCGCAACATGGTGGTGCTGCGACACGAGGGGGAGCTGACCGTGGTCAACTCAGTTCGGCTCAACGCACAGGGCGAAGCTGCCCTCGATGCCCTGGGCAAGGTCGCTCACATCATGAAAATCGGGGGCCACGGTATGGACGACGCGTATTACGTCGATCGTTACAAAGCCAAGCTATGGGCGGCCGATCCTCAGGGCGGGGCAACCGAGCTGACGGAAGCAACCGAGCTTCCGCTTCCGGGCGTGAAAGTCTTTCGATTCCGAGACACCCTTTCGCCCGAGGCCGCGCTTCATGTCGAGCGAGACGGAGGGCTGCTGATAACCTGCGATAGCGTGCAGCACTGGGTCCCGCATCCGCTGATGTCGATGGGGGCCAGTATCATCACGTCCCTCATGGGTTTCAAGAACCCCGCGCAGATCGGACCTCCGTGGCGCAAGATTCAGACCCCGCCAGGCGGGTCACTGCGTGACGACTTCGATCGCTTGGTGAGCCTACCGTTCGATCGGCTCATCGGTGGACACGGCGGACTGCTCGAGTCGGGCGCGTCGCGTGTGCTGGGCGAGTCGATTGAGCGCACCTTCGGGTGATACCGCGAACGAAACACCTGTCACCGGGCGCGGCTCACAAACGATTCCAACTTCGCGCGGGCACTCCGGCCACCTCGCGGGAAGGTGTGCCGCTTGCCTGCATGCAGGTCGATCACAAGATAGCTGCGTGCCTGAGTGAGGACCACGTAGTGGCAGCCATGCTGGTCTCCGCAGGTGAAGACTTCGATCCCTGGTGTGAAGCCACTGTCCGTATCCCGCGCCTTGAGCCGCCGTGCTCTGAGCATCGTGGGGTTGGCCTTGCGCCCATAGACTACGGTGTATGCGGAAGAGGACTCGCCGAATATATGAACACCCGGAAAAGGGCTGAACAACCCAGCGTGGTCGTTCGCGCTGTCGACATGGGCCAACTCCGCGGGCCCCTGACTGCGGCCGAGGTCAAACAGGCACACGCCACTGTCGACCACGTAGCACAGCAAGAACCTTCCCCGCATCAGACCGTGGAAAGATAGGGTTCCACTTTGTGCATCAGCTCCCTGTCCGCGAAAAGTCGGGGTGACGGTGTCCCCAAGCCTGCGGAGCTTGAGGTCATAGACCATAAATGAACCTTGGCCTCGAACTACCAATCGCGGATTTGAGGTCGAGGTCAGCGGTCCAAGAACGCAACCATAGCCGCAGCCGGGGAGCGCGTGCGAAGACAGGCGTGCCTGTGACCCCAGAGCGTAGACAACGAGGCGGTCGCATGCACCGTCGGCGCCACTCTCGATCCGAAACACTTGGCCGTGCTCCCGGGATACGAATCGCTGGTCTGCGCGGATACAGTTTCCATCCGGCGCAGGCGCCTCTGCGTGGACGACGCCCGCCGAGAACGCCGAACATACGAGCGTCAGCATCATCCAGCCCGTGCGCGCCAACCATCGGCTTGCCCTGAGCTTGCGGGTCACAGCGGCCATCCGACACGAGACGCCCCGCGAGGCCAAGAAAGTCCCCGCGGTGCGCTGCTTCCTGGGGAGATCCATTTGGTGAGGTGAGGTCCGGAGCAGGCTGTCGGCGCGTCACGGAGAACGCTCGTTTCGGGAGACCAGGCGACTGAACGGTTCACGAAGCAAGTCAAAGAACCGAGTTGGGTAGGTTGTGACTTCGTCGGGCACCCCCAAAACGCAGTCCGCAGGCGCCGTTTGAGTTGCCAGCGTGCCCATCCATCGGTCCCAACACGAGAACACCACAGCGAAGTTCTTCTGGCTGGTGGCCGGTACGTGATGCAGATGATGCAGGCGGGGGGTGATGAGCACCCACTCGAGCGGCCGCAGCGACCAGCCGATGTTGGCGTGGCCGAACATCGCCCAACCCACGATGACCGCCGAGCCCAACACAATCGCATCCATCGACATGCCGAGCGCGAACAGCAGGAGCGGTGTGAACGCCCGTCGGAACACCTGCTCGACCAGATGCGAACGAAACGTCGCCAGCCAATCGAGCATCGGCGAGCTGTGGTGCACCTTGTGGAACTCCCACAGCGGGCCCACCCTGTGCAGCAGGCGGTGGACGAAGTACCCGCCAAGGTCGAGAAGGACCACCGCGACGAGCACGCGTATCGACAACGGGAGCGCCACGCTCTGTAAACGGGAACCGAACGCGGCGTTGAATCCCTCGGTGGCGACACGCACGTAGTACAGCGTCGGCAACGTCAGCAAGAGGTAGCCCAGGACAACAAACGTCAGGTCAATGCGGACGCCTGGTCGCAGTACTCTGGCGCTTAGTCGACGCGAGTCTTTCCGCCTCTCCAGTAGCAGCCAGACGACGGCGCTCCCAAGAAGGGCAATGCCAGTTTGCGTGTTCACGTCCGTAAAGACGGACGGCGAGGGTCAATGGGTACGGTCGGTACCGGTCCCAGTCGTGCGATTCTGACGGGGTCCCGGTTGACCCGCAGCGCACGTATCCGACCTCCGCGAGTTTCCAGGTGCACGACCGCCAGCACCGTGTCGTGGCCCACCACGCGAATGAGGACCGCAGGCTCAGCGTTGACGATCATGACCTCGGTCGTGACCCCGGTCGCCAAGCGGCGTTTGGCGTTGGCCCACTGCCTGGCGACCGCCTTTGGTCCGAAGGTCGGTTTTGTCGCGGTCCGAACATGGTCGCCACCGTCCACGAGCCCCCAGACGTCTGTCGCAAGGAGCCTGGTGATTCGGTCGATATCACCCGCGCTGACGGCGTGGGCGAACTGCTCCACGACGTGCACGTCCACTGGCGTGTCCACGTCCGTGTGCACCCGGGCCTGGGCCAAAGCGACTCGGGCTCGGTGCAGCACTGATTTGGCGGCGTTGGGCCCGACTTCGAGCGCGTCGGCAATCTCCGTGAGCGACAGCTCGCACACCTCCCGTAAGACTAGCGCGACGCGCTGACGCGGAGGCAGGCGCGCGAGTGCGACCACAACCGCGTACCGAAAATCCTCGCGTAGGATCAACGTGTCCTCCGGTTCGCGCACCCCCGGATCCATGGGCGGCACGACGACAGGATCCGCCAGTTCATTGATCCGCAATGCCGTCTTGCGACGACGAAGAAAGTCCAGGCAAAGCCGGCCGGTGAGACGCAGCAACCATCCCGTCGCGTCATCGCCCGAAAGCTGGGCGCAGCGTTCGATCGCGCGAGCCATGGCTTCCTGGCTGAGGTCGTCCGCGTGGGAACGATCGCCCGTGAGACGGTAGCAAAGCGCCCAGACCCGCGCTCGATTGCGCTCGATTGCCGCGAGAACAAGCGGGAGTCCCGCGCGGTTGTGGTGGTTCGTCGTCATCCGCCTTGCACAAGGGACGATCGGCCGCGGTCGATGGGTACGGCCACGGCAAAAAAAGTCGCCTGCACTCAGTCTAGCGCCGTCGCCGGCCGGCCTGGACCCATCGGGTCGACGACTCGGGTGGTCCGCGGTTCCTCGATCGAGATCGGTCCGTTCGCTTCGCGTTGTGCCGGATCGAGTGATTCGGTGATCAACCGGTACAGGCCGTGGTCGAACGGGAGGCCAGGCCCTTTGCTCACCAACTCAATTCCCTCGCGCAGGCCTTTGCGCGCCAGCTCCTGTGCACGATGATGGCACCACGGATTGTTCCCCGGCCGTCCCAATAGCGGCTCGGCGGTCGCGGTGCAGCCGCCACGGCAGATATCGGCGTAGTAGCAGTCCGCGCAGTAGCCCCAGAGCTCTTTCTTCGTGCGCTTGCGCGTGTACTTGAGCTCTTGGGCATGTTCCCAGATCTGCCGGAGCGAGTGCTCGCGGATGTACCCGCCGATGTTCGCTGCCCCGCCCAAGCTCGGACATCCTTTGATCGCGCCGTTGGCCTCGATGCCCAGTGTATAGCGACCTGCGCCGCATCCTTTGTAGTGTGCGCCGCGTTTTTGCAACCGGCGAAGTCGTGACTCCAGCGGGCCGAAGTACCCGAGGTTGTTGGCGGGCCACAGCTTCATGCCCAACAGGTCGGCCTCGTCGGCGAGCTTGTCGAGTTCGTCAAACAGCTCTGGGTACATGTACGGCTGCAGCAGAATCTCGGGGTGGTCGCCCGCGTTGCCGAAGGGCGCTGTGATCTGCAGTTGCCACGCCGTAATACCCGCCTGGCTGAGCTCGCGCTGCAGTGGCCGCAGGTCCTGCCTGGTGAGGCGGTTGATCTGCGTATTGCAGTGCACCTGGGCCCCCGCCGCGCGCAAATGCCCAATCGCCGCAAACGCGGCGTGCCAGCTTCCCTGGACTCCGCGCAGCTTGTCGTGCGCTTGCTGCATCCCGTCGATCGAGACGTTGACCGCGCTTATCCCCGCCTGGACCATTGCGTCGGCGCGCGCACGGGTCAGGGTCCGGCCGCCCGTTGTCATCGTGGCCGACATGCCCGCCTCGCGGATCGCCCGAATGATCAGGATGGAGTCGTTGCGGAGATAGGCCTCGCCCCCAACGAGCACGACCTCGCCGACGCCGATCTCCCGCATCTGTCGCACGAGGTCGAGGCACTCCTCGGTGCTCAGTTCTCCTGGGCGCGCCTCGCCTGCCCGCGAACCACAGTGGATGCACTTTTGGTCGCACGCCAACGTGATCTCCCAGACCGCCAATCGCGGGGTCGGGGCGGTGCCCGACCATCGCTTGGACAGCTGGCGAGTGTCGGGGGTGGGCAGCTGATCGACGACCTGCAGGCGGCGGCGTGCCTCCTTGAGTTTCATGGGGTCGCGCAGACCCCGACGTTGTCGTACCCGCTCGGTGCTCGTCCTTCAACGTACCAGGCGACGCATGCTTGCCCCGCGTCGAGTGCTTGGCACTCAGCATCGGCATCAGTATTCGCGGTGTCGCAGTAGGTGCTGCAGCACTGGTCCGATTGGCAGCTCGTGTGCAGCTCGGCGTCGACGCAGGTCAGCCCGGGGTCGCACGTGTCGGGGCCACTGCACGCCTCACCGTGGGCGCCGTCCGTGCCCAACTGCGGAAAACATGCGAACTCACCGCTGCTGGTGGGAATACAGCCTTCGTTCTGCGCGCAGTCCTGCATAAGCGGGTGACAGCCAGGGACGCACACGGCAAGCGCGTCCAAGTTGGAGATGGAACACACGGTGCCAATCTCTGGGCAGGTTGCGTCGAGCAGGCTGCCTTGGCACATCGCGATGCACTCACCGACGTTGGACTGAGCGTTCACGCCCCAGCACATCGCACCGACGTCGCATGAGTCGACCCCGCTCATGCCGCCGCCCTCGGTGGAGCACGCTTCGCCTGGTTGGTCGGGGTCGGCATCCAAGGGGCTGCAGCGTGTAGCGTTCCAGGTGCCCCCGTCGGCGGCCCACGCCATGCATTTTTCCCCGTCCGGACAGTCCTGCTCAAAGATGTCGCACTCCAGGGTGGTGCCCGAACCCATGTCAGGGGAGCAGCCCGCGTAGAACGAGCAGCCCTGATCGTCCGAGTCGTCGATGGCGTCAGTCCCTGAGTCCGCCTGCTCAGTCGTGGCGACGGTGTCGCCCGAACCGGTCGAGTTCGTGGAACCGGCGCCCGTCACAGACCCGGATGCCTGCGTGCTCGCACTCGGCCCGCCCGTCGTGCTCAAGCTGCCGGATCCCGACGTGCCGCTGTCGTTGTCCACCGCGGCGGGCCCACAAGCGGTGGCCATGAGACCAACGGAGATCCCGATCACCACGGTGTACGCACGCCAGGGGTTCGCGGTCGCGAGCGCAGCGTCGCAGAAGGGGCACGTGACCTCCTCGCGCATGACGTGCCGAGCGCACGCACTACAGTTCTTCATGAAAGTCGCCACTTGCAGGTTGGTAACCGAGACTCGCGAATCGATCCGAGTCTATTGTAGATAAATTGCGATGAGATGTGGTGGCTCGTCGTCCGTCGTGCGTAACTTGTGCAGTCGCGCTCACGGAGCCGACAATACTCGGCGAGGCGGGGCGCGTTTTTGCTCTGATAAGCTCATCGAGTGTCGACCACACGGCTCGTCGGGTTCCTGGGCTGCCTCTCCATCGGTGGCTCCGGCTGCTCGGGGGACACTGGCCAAGACGAAAGCCCGGACACCGCAGCGACCGATGGCGACACCGACCAGCGAGACACCGATTCGCAGTCTGACCCCGACACTGGCCGAGCCGGCACAGACGCAAGCTCGGATGGACAGACCGACGATGGTGATGCTTGCGCGGGGTTGGACAGCGAACGCGCACCGTCGATCTCGATGGTGTCGTCCAACGTCCGTATCTTCGACTCTGACTCGAGCCTCAGTTTCACCGCCTCCGCAGGCGCACAGACCGAGGTCCAGATCCTTAGGAGAGGTGACGTGGTTTGGCGTGCGGTCGTGGCCCCGGGCGCAACATCGGTCGCACTGGATGACGGTGAGTTCCTGGCGACGCCCGCAGAGCTGACGGAATGGAAAAAACACACCGCCCGAGCACGCGCGTTTGATGGCACGTGCGCTCGCTCGGCGTGGTCCTCCGTGCTCGAGTTCCGCAGCGACGATGGGAGCTACGATTTGTTCTCACAAAGCGCTCCGCTGGCGGTGTCGCTGTCGCTTTCGGATGCGAGCTACGACGCGATTGCGGCGGAGGCAAACCCGCCGGGCGTCAGTTATCCCTACACGCGCTTCTACTACGC
>JAESSZ010001145.1 GCA_016763875.1 Nannocystaceae bacterium | reverse complement strand
GGAACACCGCCGCGCGCTGGTCCTCGAGCGCGCGCAGCCGGTCTAGGACCTCCAAGAGAGGTGCGCGTGTTTCTGGACTCTCCTTGCGGGCTGTCGTCGCCGCCAGCCTGCGCACCATCGTGCCTTCGTCCAACGCCGACAGCTCCTCGTCGATGGCCACGAGCTCCCGCGCGCGAACCTCAATCGAGCCAACCAACGGCTGTAGTGGACCCGTAAGCGCGTCCACCTCGTGGGCGTCACGCACAAACTGGGCGCGATGGTCCACCAGCCGCTGCACCAGCAGCGCCATGTCGGCGACGACCGCCCGCACGTCCTCGCGGATCTTGCCCGTCAGCAGCGCAGCAAGTCGGGCGACGAGGGGGTCGGATGCGGGCAGCGCGGTCGGCAGCGGCCGGAGTTTGTACTTGGCGGCCGAGCGGTTCACCCAACTGCGCCGATTCGAGTGCCGGGTGGACAGCACGAGCATCAAGACAAACGCGATGCCGATGAAGGCCCATCCCATGATCTCCAGTCCAAAAGCCCAACCCACCGCGGACAGTGCGAGGGCACTGCACGTCCCGACAACCGCCTCAACGCCAGCGCGGGTGATATCGCGTTGGCCGACGAGCCGCACGTCCAGGCCTTGCTCACGCATCATTGAGTGCAGCTGGTTCGCGGTATCAGCCGACAACCCGTTGAACAGTCGCGCAGGAAGACGGATGCGGGCCGCCTTTTCCTCGTCGGAATACAGATGCACCGACCCAACCAGGAACTCTGGCGGGACGATCGGCCCGCGAGCGAGATCTGCCAGCGTGTCCTGCAGCCACTTGAGCGTGCGCGCGTCTTCACCCAGATCCCGCAGGTCCAGGTGAAAGACGGGTTCACCGGGTTGCGCGGTGACAAACTTCACCGAGACCCGCCCGCATTGCAGACAGAGCCGCTGACCAACCCGAAGCTTGGCGGCACAATGCTGACACGTGGTGCTGGCCTGCTCCGCGAGCGAGGTGGCCGAGCCGCCACGCAGCACCAAGGCCACGTCCATCGCCGTGGTTGGACGGAGCGCGGGGTCGATAGCGAGGCAGCTTCGAACGAGCAGGTCGACGTTCGGCGGCACGTCTGGCCGCACAGTATTGAGCGCAGGCAGGCTTGCCTCGGGCCGCAGAAACGCGGGTCCGTCGCCAAAGGGGAGCTGCCCGGTCAAGGCCTCCCACATCATCACGCCGAGCGAGAAGAGGTCCGACCGCAGATCGACTGCGGTCGTCGCAACTTGCTCTGGGGCCGCGTAACTCGACCCCTGCAGTAGGAGGCTCGAAGCCGTGTGGCTAGAGAGCACGTCGACACGCGACAGACCGACATCGGCAAGCATAATGCGACCGTCGTGCGTCCGAAGGACCTGCTCGGGACGAAGGTCTCGCAGCACCGCCCCGGTGGCGTGGACCGCCTGCAGCGCGTCGGCCACTGCCGCGAACAGGCCGGTGAACTCCTCGAGCGTGACCGGAGCTCGCCGCAGCCAAGCCGCCAACGACTCTGCGTCCGGGGCAAGGCGAACGCGCCAGGGTGGCTCCGCCGCAAGGTCCCGGGGATCAGGATCGGGACCGATCGCAAGCGTGGTGACGACGGAATGGATCGCAAGGTCCTTGAGCCGCAGGGCGTCCCGGACCCAGCGTCGCCGGATAGACTCGTCGCGTGCAAGATCTGGAACGAGCTGCGCCACAAGCAAACGGCGGCCGTCCGGCGTTTGCACGTGCCAACGCTGCTCCGCACCAACGTCCTGCGGCCCGTCGAGAACGTCATGCTCCCACGAGAGAAATGCCAATGGTGGGTTCATTGCCGCTGCACCTCCTCCAGAGCCTCCACCATCGCTCGCAAGTCGTCCAACTCATCGGGCTGGGCGGCCCGGATCTCGGCTTCGGCTGCGACGCGGCGGGCGACCAACGAGTCCAGTGCGGCCGTGAGGTCGAGCAGGCGCGCGGCCCACATATCGCGCTCGTGCATTGACTGGCGGTGGGCAGGATCGGCAGGGTCGAATCCTGGCTGTGCCATGACGCGGTCGAGTTCGTCCATTCGTTGCGTCGCCGTCGCCGCAAGCGTGATGGCGTGTGTCATCTCGGCCTCCAGTTCCACTCGATTGTGATCCGCGGGGTCGATCCCCCGACACAAGGCGACGACTCGGTGAACGATCGTCCGCAGCGCCTCGCGGTGCCTCGCCTCGACGAGCTGCACGACCACGGTATGCAGCCGCAGCAAGACCTCCTGGATTGAAGGGGGGATCACCGACGTCGGCGGCTGCGTCACGGTCACGTACGCCCGCGAAGTCTTGACGAGCGTGGTGCCATAGATAACGGGAATCGCCGCGAGCACGAACGGCATCGTGAAGAGCAACGCCGCGGGGTGAATCATGACGGGGGTCGCGAAGATCGCGGTGGTCAACATGGCCGTGCGACTCGCCAACACGCGGGTCTTCCGCAGCATTCCGCCGCCGGTCATGCGCCCGCGAACACCCCACTGCGCGTCGATACCAAGGCATGCGAGCGAAGTCTCCAGCGTGCGTGCACTTCGCTCGCTCACCCCCGTGATCAGCGTGAATGGCAGACGCGGGATCTCGGCTTCCAGCCGGGTTGCGTCCAGACCGGCCCCCTCGTTGGCGCGAAGCCACCGGACGAGGCGATCGCGCCGCGCACTGTCGAGTTTGTTGGGTGAGCGTCCCGGCCCAACAACGTGCACCGTGACGGGGCCGCCCTCGACGATCACCTGCGCCAGTCCGCAGGCGAAGCACACACGAAGTTCTCGCAGGATCTTCTGACCGCACTGCGCACAGTCGCCCTCGGAGACCGACACGACCCGTGACGAGACGAGCGCACCATTGCCCCCGGTAGCCAGCGAGGGGACTCCCAGTCGCTGCAGTGCATCCAGCACCGCCGAGGCGGACTGCGGACGGTCACCGGGAGCCTTAGCGAGTAACCGCTGGGCCAGGCGTCTCAGGCCCTCGGAGAAGGTCTGAGGTAACTCGGGGATCTTCGCCTCACGATGTGCCTGGAGCACCGCGACCGGCGTGGCGCCGCTGTACGGAGGATCACCCGTTGCGAGTTCGAAGAGCATGCAACCCAGCGCGTAGAGGTCGGTGCGAGGATCAACCGCGAGCGGCTCTAGACACTCGGGCGCCATGTAATGCGGCGTGCCGAGCACGGTGAGCGCTCCCCTGTCGGCCCCTGCAAAGGATGACGCGCGCGCCATGCCGAAGTCTGCGATCTTGGGAATCGACACTTGCCCCGGCTGTGTCGCGAGCAAGATGTTGGCCGGCTTGAGGTCGCGATGGATGACCCCCGCCGCGTGAGCGTACGACAGCCCCGCCGCAATGCCCTGCAGCAGCGGTACCAGTTCGGACTCCGCCATCGGTCCACCCAGCGCGAGCACATCGGCGAGGTTGGGACCCTCGACGAGCTCCATGGGCATCACGGTACGCCCGGCGATCTGCCGGATCCCCCAAACCCGCACGAGATTGATATGCGCCAGTCGACTCGCGAGTTCGGCCTCGCGTTGAAATCGGCGATGAGCACCTTCGTCGCGCGTGTGGCGATCGTGAAGAATCTTGCCCGCAAAACTTCGCCCCCGAACCTGGCCCTCGACGCGCACGACCGTGGCGATAGCGCCGCTGCCGATCTCGTCGCCGAGCACCAGCCCATCGTCAGGAGCGGCTGGGAGCGTATCGGCCAGAACCCTGGTCCTTAGGCGCGAAGCAAGGCGGCGACGAGGAGTCCGCCGATCGCAGCAAGCGGCATCATGCCGATGGTGACCCCAGCGGTGCACACTCCCGCTTTGAACCAGTGCCGCGGCTCCTGCCAACGACGCTGCGGCACCGAGCGCAGCAGGACTCCACACCAAAGTCCCAGGCCCAGGACAAAGAACGGCACCGAGAGGTGGAGCAGCGCAGCTGGAGAAGTGCCACCTATCATGCAGCACAGCCTACCACAGGCTCCTGGCTCCACAGGGCTAGGCAGCGTCCGCTTTGTGCACGACGACTTGCTCGAATGGAATCTCGATCCCAGCTGCGTTCAAAGCCTCGTAGACCGCGATGCGGGTCTGAGCGACGACGCCGCCCCAGTCCGCACACTTGGCCCACACGCGCAGTTTGAAATCGACTGAGCTAGCCCCAAATCCGAACACTAGGGCGGCCGGTGCGGGATCTTGTAGGCATCCCTCAACGCTCGCCGCTGCCGTGGTGAGGATCGCCATGACTTTCGTAGGATCGCATCCGTAGGCGACGCCAACCTCCACCTCACCGCGACGAGTTCCGAGCACGGTCAGATTCACAATGCTACCGCCTGTGACCCGCGCATTGGGGACGACCACGCGATGGTTGTCTGGGGTGACGAGCGTGGTTGCGAACAGACCGATGTCGGCCACGGTCCCCGTGTGTCCCGCCACCGTCACAACATCGCCGATCGCAAACGGCCGGAAGATCAGCACCATGACCCCGGCGGCAAAGTTACTCAAACTGCCTTGCAGCGCGAGACCAACTGCGAGTGCCGCCGACCCCAAAATCGCAACGAGGCTGGTCGTCTCGATCCCAACCGTACCCAGCGCGGCAATGACCGCCGCTGCGAGCACCGCGTACTGCACCAACGAACCGAGAAGACGCGAAACGGCCTCATCGATGTCGCGCTTTCGAAATGCACTCAGTGCGAGCGCGGCTATCCACTTGGCGACGATCCAGCCGAGCAGCAGGATCGTAACGGCCTTGACGGTCCCCACGATAAGGGGTTCGTAGGTGTCCAGCGGCGGGGGGAGCACGGCGTCGAGCAGCAACATGATCGGCGGGGTTGTACAGGCTGGCGCCCGACTTGGGTGCGACCGTCGAAAAACCGCGGCATTCTCCGCCAGATGCGTGTCGGAGCGCCACGCTTCGGACACTGACCCAACGGCGATCTAGTACCCTGTCGCCGTTGTCACTCGTGCCCACGTTTGCCCTCGCCCTTGCCGCTATCGGTGAGCCGTCGGTCGGGGAGGGTATTGGGCTGGAGTGGACCGCCCCGTCGAGCTGTCCGCAGGAAAGCGAAGTACGTGAGGCTATTGACCTGAACTTGGCGCGGGACGTGTTTAGCGAGCAACTCGCGACCGTCGAGGTTCATGGCGCTATCGAGGAGACCAACGGTGGGTGGGTGCTACGCGTGCGCACCGAACTCCCGTCGGGCCGGGTTGAGCGCGCAGTGGAGAGCGTTGAGTGCGCGGAGTTGGCCGCCGCCGCCGGACTGATCATCGCGGTTGCCCTCGACCCTTTGCGGGTCGTGGAGACCGTGACTGCAAACGTTGCCCCCGCGACCGCCGACGAGCCTCCGCCCACACTCGAACCGAGGCCCAGGCCGCAGGCTGAGGCTCCGACGCGTGAGCGCCATTGGTCTTTCGATCTACGCCTAGGCCTCCTCGGCGAGATCGGCTCACTCACCGTGCCGCGCGCTGGGGTGTGGGCCGGGGCCGGCGTGAAAACGAAGCGGGTCCGCTTTGATGTTGCGGGTCAGTACTGGGGCCCGCGGCG
>JAESSZ010001144.1 GCA_016763875.1 Nannocystaceae bacterium | reverse complement strand
TGGCGGTGGCGGTGGTGAGGCGCGCCGAGGCGGCCCGGGCCCAGCACGCGCGACGGCCATAACTGGCGCGAGAGGCTCGAGGTCAGCGGACTCCGGGTCCCAGTCGACGCCGATCACCCACAACTCGGCCCCACCGACGACGGCGATTCCCGTGGCGATCAGCGGCACGGACGCCAGCGCCATGAACGGTGCGGCGCACGAGCGTCCGGCGATCAACGGCACTTCCCAGGGGGCAACGAATGGGGCCGTAGCCGCCTCACCCGTCGCGTCACCGATAGCCCCTCCCGTCGCGTCACCCGTCGCCCCTCCTGTCGTCCCTCCCGTGGAGGAGTCGCCATTCGCGGCGAATCTGTGGCGAATGGGCGCGAGCGCGGTCGTGGGCGCCGAACCGACGCCGCCGGATCCCCCGCCGACCAATGGCGTCGCCACCGCAACTTCCTCGCCCGAGGCCGCGCCGATCGATGCTGCAACGGTCTCCGTCGCGCAAAGCGAGGGAGCGTCCGAACAATCGCCCGCGCGCACGACCACGGCCGCCGGCTTCGATCCTTGCAGCCCGGCCCCACTCGCCGACGGTGTCATCGACCTATCGAGCGTCGAACCGTTTCACGCGTGGGAGCTACTGCTCGATCGAATTCGTCCGCTCGACGAATTCCAGTGCGCGGTTCTCGACCAGGTGGGCCTCATCGCGTTGGGCGACGGCGCCGTGCAGATCATGGCGTCTCGCGGGAGTTTTTCCCACATGGAGCTCAGTCGGCACCCCGAACGTCGAGCCCAGTTGGAACAAGCCATGCGAGAGCACTTTGGGGCCCCGTTCGCCGTTCACCTGGTTGAGGGCGAACCTTCGTTGCCCGACGTTCCCAGCGTTGTGCTGGTGCAGCAGCGACGCCGTCAGGAGCACCGTCGGGTAATCGAAGCGGAGGCACGATCGCACCCCGCGCTGCTTAACCTCGTTCAGACCTTTTCGGGCGAGATGACCCGTATCAAGCCGCTCAGCGAACTGTAGCGGACTCTGGCCAGGTAGGCTCTGGCCTGCATTTCAGGATGCTGCCGCCCGCTGACGATGCTGCTAGGCTCGCCGCATGAGCGAGCTCGATCTCGGATCTCTGATGCGCCAAGCACAGCAGATGCAAGAACAAATGGCCACGGTTCAGAAATCGCTGGAGGACGTCGTGGTCGAGGGGTCGTCGGGGGCCGGGATGGTCAAGGTCAAGGCAACGGCCACTCAGAAGATCACTGCGATCGAGATCGACGATGCCGTCATGTCGGAAGATCGCGAGGTGCTGCAGGACCTGATTACCGCGGCGGTCAACAACGCCCTGGAAAAGTCTCGCGAGACGGCGCAGCAGAAGATGGGCGCTCTGCTCCCAGCGGGCATGAACATGCCCGGCATGCCCGGCATGCCCGGCCTGTGAACGACAGCGATCGCGATCCGCTGCTGCGTTTGTCCGGCCTGCTCGCGCGACTACCGGGAATCGGAGAGAAGTCAGCCCTGAGGCTCGCACTCGCACTCGTGCGTGAGGACGCGGACTACCTCCGCGCGCTTTCGGAGGCGATTGGCGTAGTCCAGACAAAATTGAGGATGTGCGAGGTCTGCTGCGACTTCTCCCCGGACGATGTCTGTTCACGCTGCCAAGACGCACGGCGCGACCAGACCCTCATCTGCGTCGTGGCGCAGCCGCAAGACCGCATGGCCATCGAGCGTACGGGCGTCTTTAGAGGCCTCTATCACGTGCTTCACGGGGTCTTAGATCCGCTGGGCGGCGTGGGCCCGTCAGATCTCCGCGTCGACGCGTTGGTCCGGCGACTCGAACCGGTTGATGGCGAAATGGCCGTCCAGGAGGTCATCGTCGCCACCAGCCCCAACATCGAGGGCGACGCTACGGCTCTGTATCTGTCGCGGCTCCTCGCTCCCGCGGGCGTCAAGGTGTCCAGAATCGCGTCCGGGATCGCTGTCGGCGGCGAGCTCGAATATGCGGACGTAACGACACTCCACCGCGCGCTGGAGGATCGGCGCCGCCTGTGATAGCCGGCATCTTCGCTGCCACGGGGCCGTGCAGCGAAGATGCCCTGTCCCATATCGCGCCGTGGACTTGCTAAGGGGAGTCTGCTAGTTTCGGCACACTTTCTTGGCCCGCCTCGCGGTACCCCCCCATGCAGGAGACCTCAGCTTTGAACGGACTCACCCAGACGGTGATGTATGTGGATGAGGTCAAGCAGATTCAAGCGGTCTCTGACCGGCTTCATCAGGACTCGCGCGCGCGAGCGATCTTAGTCGTCGATAAGAACGGCCAACTGATCGCCAGTGCGGGCGCAGCTTCCGAACTCGACACGACTTCACTCAGCTCCTTGGTCGCCGGCAACGTGGCAGCGACAGGCGGTATCGCCAAGCTGATCGAAGAGGAAGAGTTCACCGGCCAGTATCACGAAGGCAAGGGCATCAGTGTCCACATGACCATCGTGTCGCGCCGCGTGATTCTCGTGGTCTTGTTCGACAAGAACACGACGCACGGGCTCGTAAGACTTCGCGTAAAGAAAGCAACGGTTGAACTCGAGCGCGTCCTCGAAGAGGTCACGAAGAAAGCGAAGACTCCCCAAGTCAACGTTTTCGCCGAGATCACCGACGCGGACATCGACAACCTTTTCAACGACTGAGCCGCACACGCTGCGCTAGCTCAGCCGTTCATCCGACGTACCACCGGTGTCGTTCATCAACTACAGTTCGCGCGAGATCAACTGCAAGCTGGTCTACTACGGTCCCGGTCTATGCGGGAAAACGACCAACCTTCAGTACATCTACAATAAGACCAAGCCCGACGCGAAGGGCAAGATGATCTCCCTGGCGACCGAAACCGAGCGCACGCTCTTTTTCGACTTCCTCCCCTTGTCGCTGGGTGAGATCCGCGGGTTTCGGACTCGCTTCCATTTGTACACGGTCCCGGGCCAAGTCTTCTACGACGCAAGCCGCAAGTTGATCCTCAAAGGAGTCGACGGCGTTTGTTTTGTGGCGGACTCGCAGCTCGAACGCATGGAAGCAAACATCGAGAGTCTGGAGAACCTTCGCGAGAATCTCGCGGACCAAGGTTACGAACTCGACAAGCTTCCGTACTGCATCCAGTACAACAAGCGAGATCTCCCCAGCGTCGTTCCGGTTGAGGAGTTGTCCGAACTGCTGAATCCGACGAGGGTTCCGGAGTTCGACGCTGTTGCTACGACGGGTATCGGGGTCTTTGACACCCTAAAAGCCCTAGCGAAGCAAGTCCTTACTGAGCTCCGCAAGGGCAGTTGACCCTGCACGCACCGCGAGCGTGGCGGACTTCAGCTCGGCTGGAAGCGCGCGATTGTAAACGGTGCGATTTCGTCCTCCGTGCGCGCTATCACGCGTCATCTTAGGCGAGAATCCCCCGCGGGAGTCAATGCCCAACGGTTCAAGCCACGCGTCGACCATGACGTCCGACCGAAAGCAGACCCGACGAAGACGTACGTCGGTCACCATTCTGCGGCCGGAGATCGACGTTCCGGATCCAAACAAACGTCCGTCGAGTTCCGGTCGGTTTATCGCTGCCGCCCCGTTGGGCCAAGAGTCGCGAACGCGACCC
>JAESSZ010001143.1 GCA_016763875.1 Nannocystaceae bacterium | reverse complement strand
GCGTGGCCGCGAACGCCGCCGACACCCGTATTCGCGCCCGCTCGTTCCAAACCTCGCGCAGTTTGTCTTCGGCGCCGCTGCACAGCGCGGTCCGGCTACCCAACAATTGCAGCGCACCGTAGCCGGACAACCCCACCACAGCGGCAACGCCAGCGCCTGCGATCCAACGCCGTCGACGACGCGAGGGGTCGGACTGCAGCGCAAGCAGGGCTGCATCCATCGACGCGTAGCGGTCGTTGGGAGCACGCTGCAACATGCGCACGATGACCCGCGTCACGAATGCAGGGACATGCGTGCCCACCGGAGGGTCGTCTGGCTTCGCCTCGCACACCCGGTCAACAAAACCAACGTCGTCGGGATCGCCAAACGGAAGCTCGCCGTGCAGCGCCTCGAACAGACTGACACCGAAGGCAAACTGGTCGGTTTGCGGCCCCACCGATTGCCCGTAGAACTGCTCTGGGGCCATGTACGACGGGGTCCCCACCGTACGCCCGACCTGCGTCAACTTCAGATCGCTGGCAGAACCCACCAAATCCATGATGCCCGCCGAGGTCGCTGGCGCCTCGTCGAGGTCCAGCGATGCATCAACCTCGTCGGCGCTTTTTGCCAGACCGAAGTCCAGCACACGAACACGACCGTCGGCACCAACCTGAACGTTGCCGGGCTTGAAGTCGCGATGAGTAATCCCCGCGGCGTGGGCAGCGGCGAGTCCCCGCCCCGCTCGCACGAACACATCGATGATCTCGACGTGCGTGCGAGGCTCGGCGAGCACCCACGTCTCGAGGCTCGAGCCCTCGACGTACTCCATCGCGATGTACAGCTGACCGCGATAGGTGTCGACGTCGTGAACGGTGACGATGTTGGGATGCGAGAGCTTTGCCAGCGCCTGCGCCTCGCGAACCAACCGAGCTTGGCTGGTCTGAGCGCGAGTCTTGTCCCGTGCTTTTTTCAGCAGTTTGAGAGCGACCTTGCGATCGAGCTTGGGGTCGTACGCGGTGCAAACCACCCCCATGCCGCCGACCCCCACCGTATCGAGCACGATGTAGCGACCGATCCGAGACGGTATCGTTTGCGTTTGCGTCTGCTTCTGCTGCTCGGCGCGCGTGGCGGGACGGGCGGGCTTGTCTCCGCCGAAGTCCGTGCTCTCGTCCAACGTCGCGCGATGGCGACCCAGCACCACCACATCACCACTGTGAGAGACCGACGCCAACTGTTCGGGTGCATGATCCCATGCGCGCCGGGTCGCCGACAACGCCTTTGTCGCTGCGCAACCGGTGTTCAGGGGCAGTCGGTCTGCCAACAACCCCCCAGGGCCCTAGAACTTCACTTTTCGCATCACAAAGCGGGGAAGCCTTCGGATGATGGCCATCAACCACCCCCAGATCGCGGGCGCGTAGACTTGTGGCGTTGCCCGGTCGATGGCGCGCACGGCCGCCGCGGCCACGGGCTCGACGTCTCCCGCGAAGGGCGGCTCGGGGAGTCCGGCTGTCATCGAGGTGCGAACAAACCCCGGCTTGAAGCAGACGGTGACCAAGCCTTGGCTGCGAAAACGGTGGTCCAAACCTTCGAGGTAGGCCGACAGGCCGGCCTTCGAAGCGCCGTACAGCACCACCGGGGTACGACCCCGGTCGCCCGCAACGCTCGAAAAGACGCACAACGTCCCGCCGCCGTCCGCGAGCAGGCGAGCGCGCGCGTGTTCGCAAAAGACCACCGTGTGCGCGAAGTTGACGGTCAGCAGTCGTTGCGTCAGCGCGAGATCGTCTTCGAGTACATCCTGGGTCGCAAACATCCCGGCCGTGACCACGACGCAGTCCAGCCCACCCAGCGCCGCCACGGCGGCATCGAGCGCGGGCTCGAAGCTCGCCGGGTCCTCCAGATCACAGTGCGAAAACCCGGGTCCCTCTGCGTTCGCGCGCGCGTCAAGATCGGCGGTACTGCGGGCCAACTCTTCGGTGTCGCGACCGAGCAAAAACACCCGATCTCCGCGTGCTGCGAGTTGCCGAGCCATCGCCCGGCCCATGCCTTTGGTGCCGCCCAGCAATGCGACACGCATGCCTCCGCCCTTGGATCTTCCGCCCTTGGATCTTCCGGTACTCATGACCTCGTCAATAACCTTGTCCTGGGTTTCCGACACCTAGCGCGGTCGGCCGCTGAGCATTGCGGAGGGCGCTCCGGGCGGCTGATCGGAATGGAGGTGCAACGTGCGCGTGGGGAAAGCAAACGAAAGGCCCAGTTCCGCGAATGCGTCCATCACCGAAAGTAAGAACTCCTCGCGAATCGCGAGGTACTCCGCCCAGTTGGTCGTTTTGGTGAAGAAATAGCAGAAAATCTCGAGTGCTGATTCACCGAGTTCGTTGAAATTCACCAGGTAGAAATCTTGCACATAGCGATCATCGCTCTCAATGATGTCGCGAATCGCTTTGACCGCCGCGCGTATTTTATCGGGGGTGGCGTCGTAGGTCACGCCGATCGAGACCTTGATCCGCCGCTTTTTCATGCGCGACCAGTTCTGAATCGCGGTGACCGTCATGTGCGAGTTGGGCACGATGATCAACGAGTTGGAGAACGTACGAATGCGCGTGACTCGGACGTCGACTTGTTCAACGGTTCCTTCAACGGACCCGATCTCGACCCAGTCTCCGATCTGAAACGGACGGTCGACGAAGATCACCAACGACCCGAAAAAGTTGGCGACGGTGTCCTTGGATGCAAACGCCAACGCGGCCCCACCGATCCCTAAGCCGGCCAACAGCGAGCCAACGTTGTAGTCCAGGTTTTGCAGGGTCATGACCGCCCCCGTGATCACGATGAAGACCTTGGCGGTCTGCCGCACGATTGGGACGAGTTGGTCGTCGAACGTGCCTTCGGTCCCCGCCGCGCGGTACGCCCACAACGCACTAAAATTGGTGACGACGCGGACCCCCAACCAGGTCGCCAACCCGACCGTAAGGCCCTGGTACACCGTATTGAGCAGCGCGTGGACATCCAGCGAGCCAAACTCCGGCATGGGTATGAGCGTCAGCGCAGCCCAGACCCCCACGCCGCGGAAGATCCACAACACGGGCGCGGTGATCGACGACAACGCCGCGCGCCGCATCGTGTACTGCGGCACCCTTTCGATAATGCGCTCCAGCAGTCGGAACACCAGGCGGCCGACGATGAAGCCGGCGATGATGGCCACCACCGCCATCGCAAGATCGCCGAGCGTAAGCCGACCAAAACCGAAGTTGGAGAGTTCCTTGAGCGTATCCATGGACGGCGGGCCCACGACGAGGGGCCCGCATGGCCCTCAACCGTCGTGGACGCGCACGATAGCTTAACCGCGGGGGCTATTCGCCGACGACCGCGAGCCGTCGAACGCTACGCGGGATCCCGGTCTGGCCCTGCTCGAAGAAAAATTTCTTCTCGCCGAAAGCGGGCACAAGTTGGTCGAGCCACGTCGCCTTGGCGTCGTAGCGAGCGAAGAACGGCCGCCGAACCCAGGCCGGATCGCGAGCCTGCAGGAACTGCAGGACGAAGACCTTCTCGCCGTTCACCTCCGCAACGCCATCGATCAGCACCTTGCCCGGGAACGCCGACATTGAGGGCCCACGGACCGTGCGAGCGAGCCCCGAAACCTGCGTGTACGCCTCGCGGAAGATGTTCCACGCGCGCTCCAATGGAACCTCGAAGTAGGCCTTGGGTCCCGTGTCCCGCTCGACAAACATGTAGTAGGGGATCGCTCCCATACGCACCCCGGTACGCCAAAGCGACGCCCAGGACTCCACGTCGTCGTTGACGTGCGCGATGAGGGGGGACTGCATGCGGATCTGGGCGCCCGTATTCCGGATGCGACGGATGGCCTCTGCGGCCAGCGGGGTCGAGAGTTCCCGGGGATGGTTGTAGTGCCCCATGATCGCCAAGTGGCGCCCGGAGGCAACGATACGGTCGAACAACCGCAGCAGATCGTCCGCGTCCGGGTCCGTCACGTAGCGCTGAGGCCAGTACGCGACCGACTTGGTGCCGATTCGAATCGTCTGCACATGCGCCAACTCCGGGCTCAAGATGGGCTCAAGATAGGTCTTCAGCGCTTTGGTGCGCATCACCATTGGGTCGCCCCCGGTGAGCAGAAGATCAGAAACCTCCTTGTGCTCGCCCAGATACGCGACCAGGTCGTCCACCTCCTGCGACTGGAACTTCATGTCGTCTAGGCCGACAAACTGGGCCCAGCGGAAGCAAAAAGTGCAGTAGGCGTGGCAAGTCTGCCCCTGACTGGGGAAGAACAGCACGGTCTCGCGATACTTGTGCTGCATACCCGCGAGCGCGCG
>JAESSZ010001142.1 GCA_016763875.1 Nannocystaceae bacterium | reverse complement strand
CGCTGCCGTGGCTGGTGCTCGACGGCACCACCCTGGCCGTGCACCAGCAGGGCGAGTCGGCGTACGCCCCGCTCGACGCGACCGAGGCCTTTGCTCGGTGGCTCAAGACTTCGACGGCGAAGCCATCGGCCAGTCCATGACCTCCCAGGTCATGGCGCCTCGATCCACGCGGCCTACGTTCTTGGCAATGTTGCTCCGCCCCCTCCTGCTCGCGACCCTTTCCTGCCTCCCCGCGTGCAACGCCCAACGGTTCTTCATGACCACGGCCGTGGGTGGTCTGTCGGATTACTTCGACCACCCCTCTTCGGCCGAAGAAACCCTCGATGAGGTCGCGCCAGGGGTGTTCACGTTTCAGAGCCGATGGGAGCGAGCGCTGATCGTTCAGACCCCCGATGGGTTGGTGGTCACCGACACGTTCAATCCCACCTTCTCCCGTGCGCTGCGCTCGCGCCTCGAACGAGACGGACTGTGGCAGCCGGTCCGGACGGTGATCTACTCGCATCATCATCTCGACCATGTCGGCGGCGCCGCGGTGCTCGAGCCCGCCGAGGTTCTCGCCCACGCGGATGCCCCCGCGCACTGGGCCGCCACCAAACCCCGTGACCTCCTGCCGCCGACGCGCCTCGTCCGCGGAGACACGACGCTGCACTACGGCGCGAGGCGTATCGACCTGGTCGCGATTCCCCACGCCCACGCCGAGACACACTTCGCGATTCTCGTGGACAACAGCGTGCTGTATGCCCCGGACACCATCGCCCCCGGGGTCATGCTGCTCGGCGGCCTGCCCAGCGTTCCGCTCGCGGGGTACTTCGCCGACATGCAGCGCCTGCAGGGACTCGACTTCGAGGTCTTCGTCGCGAGCCACTTCGGTTACGCACCCAAGGACGAGTTCGTGCGAACCGTCGCCATGATGCGGGATCTGGATGCCATCGGTCAGGGGGTCATCGCCGAGCACCGCGTCGATGGCGGGTTTCGTACCGACAAGTCCACGCTCAAGCGCGCGTTCAAGGACTACTACGACCGGACGCATGCGAAGTACGGCGACTGGCACGGGTTTGATACCCACATCCTTGGCACCTTCATTCGCATCTACACCGCTGACCTTCTCGGAGACACAGCGCCGGTCCCTTCGCCTGGCTGCAACGCGGTAACATTCGATGGGCCAAGGTGTACCAACTCAGGACACCTGCATCCCGTGCCTAAGTCGCCCTGAACGTCCGCCAGTGTCGGTGCGCTGGTAGGATCACACGTGGTCTGCAAGTTCTCTTTGCTGGGTTTGATCGTCGCGACCGGCTGCTTCGCCGAGCCCATCACAGGGTCCTCGACGACGGGTGACGGCACGTCCACCCAGGGGACCACGATGAACGAGACCGACCCCTCCGAGATCTCGCCTGATACGGGCGCAACGGAGCCTGACGGGTCCAGCGGTGACGTGCAGAGCGCCACCACCACCACGGACGACTGCCTCCCTGGCCGCACCGGTTGCACCTGCGACGAAGGGACCTGCGACAGCGGCATCCCCTGCGTCGACGGATTGTGTGACCCCACGATCCCGAGCGGGTGCGGCGATGGCGACACGCTCGACCCCGAAGACTGCGACGACGGGAACAACGACCCCGGCGACGGCTGCTCCCCGTGGTGCATGCTTGAGCCCGAGTGTTTTGTCGCGCACCTGGGTGGAGGCGGCGAGACGTCTCTCGTACGCAGCTACAGGGTGTTCGCCGACGGAACCATTGCGCCGCACGGGCAGATCGATGTGCCCGCCCACAATCCGCCGATGTCAGGCCCGGGAAGCGAGCTGAGCCGCGCGGCTGTCTCCTGCGCGGGGCGGGTGTACATCGCTTCGTCAACGAGCGGCACCATCACGGGCCTGGAGATCACAGGCGGTGACATTGTCGCAGTGAGCGACGCCTCCGTCCCCTTGGTCCGGGAACTCGCGTGCGACCCCGCGCTCGGAGTTCTGTTCGCTATTCGCTTCGTCGACAACGGGTTCGCAATCGACACCTTTGACGTGAGCAACGGCATGCTCATCGCCGGATCATCCGACGTCCACATCGACCTGTCGATCCCGCAGGTGCGCTCCGTCCGATTGAGTCTCGACCGAGACTCCCCGCGAGCCTTGCTGAGCTTCGTCGAAGACGGCACGTCATCCAACCCGCTCGTTTTCATCGAGGCCCTTTACGAGGCCGGGCAGATCACACTCGGGAGCCCCGAGCCGCTCGGGGTCGTTGGCACTGACCTCAGCGCTCTTGTATTCGTGCCGACCCACAGCCAGCTCCTCGGGGTCGGCACCCGCACCACCGGCGGTCCAGCCGCGTATCGGCTGCCGGTCAGCGAAAAAAACGTCGGTCCCCTCGCGATCCACGAGACTCCCCCGTGGGACAGCCGACGCAACATATGGCCCCTTCGGCTCTCGACCGGCGAGCCGGGATTCGCAATGGGTGGCCCGCTGGGGGTCGTGATTGGGGCCTACGCCGAGTCGGGTGCTCTCGAGGTACGCGGCAACATGGTGTCGCCCGAACTCGCCAACACGTTCGCCCGCACCGCCTTCGCGGATGAGGTGTTGATCGTCGCTTCGCCTACGGGCTTGCAGACCTACGACCTCACCCAGGTGGGACCGGCCGGCGACTGGGCACTGTTGTCGGAGTTGGCCGAAGACATGCCGGAGACGTTCACCTCGGGCGCTGTCATGGCCTGCTTCTAGCGGTGGTCCCGAACCACGCTCTGCTCGGAGGGACTTGCCCGCTCCGCCCACCAACCGACCGCGGCCACCGCAACAAACGCGGGCAACGCCGTGAGCGCAAGTGCGTGGTCATTCCCGGGTAGCGGACTCACAAAGTCCGACAGGGTCTGAAGCACGCACAGCCCAACAACGACCCCGATCGCGCGTCGCCGCTTCGGCCCGACCAGCGGCGCTGTCCAAATCCAACCTGCGATCGCCAATAACCCGCACTCAACCGCCCACGCAGCAACGGGCCAGTGCCACAACCCCAACCCAAACGCGTGCCCCTGGTCGAACGCCAGCGGCAGGTCGGGCCCGTGCACGATGAGGTCTGCAAGCCAATGCGACGCCACTGCGACCGCGATGACAACCGCCTCACGCCACCGCCGCATCGCTGCTCCCACCGCTACGATCGCCATTGCGTACACGGCGGTCATCGCCAGCGAATGCGTCCAGATCCCGTGGGTG
>JAESSZ010001141.1 GCA_016763875.1 Nannocystaceae bacterium | reverse complement strand
GGTGGCGGGCCCCGGAGGATGATGCCGGTGGATCCTCGGCAACCGTCGCTGGTTCGTCGAAGTGAATATGGCCCGGAGCGAGCGCCAGCAACAGGGCCACCAGTGGCGTCACGACCACCAACGCCTCCGCACCATGGCGAGGCCGGCCAGCAGCCACAGCAGGGCGGCGGGACCGTCATCCGGTTGACCCACGGCGCACGATTCGACGCCCTTGGGCTCGTCGACCTCGTCGGGGTCTTCGGGCTCCGCCGGTAACTCGCTGCCTTCGGCCAGTATCGTGAAATCCACCCGGGCTTCCGCCACGTTGCCCCCGTCGTCGGTGATCTGAACGACGAACTCGTGTGCGCCCAGTGGCGGATTGACCAGCAGCAGGTCGAGGCCCACGTGCAACTCGTCGAAGAGTTGCTCGCCGTTGTCCCAGATCACCACGCTGTAGAACTGTGGATGCAGGTTGTCGTCGATCTCGCCGAGCAGAGCGATCGTGGTCGGATTGACGTGGGTACTGCCGTCCACCGGACTGGTGATCTCAAGGGTCGGGGCCTCGACGTCGGGGACGGCGGGGCCAAACAGCAGCAACATTTCTTGGTACGAGTTCTGGTACCCGATGTCGCAGAAACGCTGGTGGATCTGGTTGCACGATCCCGCGGTCGGTTCGAGATCGGTATTCGCGACGATCTTAAAACACTCGTCGCGAAACGACTGCTGGCCGACCGACTTGAATGGGTTGAGGATGTCCGATGTCGCGTCGACATGCTCCAGCCCCCAGGTGTGCGCGGCCTCTTGTAGGATGACTGTCGAGCCGGTGTTGGACGACGAGAACGCGGCCGTGAAACTGGTGTCGCCGCCGCGCGTGTCCTCGCAGTCGATGTACGGGGCGATGCCCGCGAAGCTCTGGGCCCCCAGATCTCCGTAGACCACCATCGTGTAGTCGAGGTCGTCCGGCGGACGTTCGATGACCGTGGTTACGCCGAAGTCGGCGAGGTCCTTGCGCGTCTCTTGCAAGATGGCAACGCGTTGGCTGAAGTTGCCCTCGAAGGGCCCCACGTAGCCATCGAAGAGGTGCGCCAGGGTCGAGCAGTCGTAGTGTGGATCGTTGCCGCAGCCGGTCTGCAGCAAACCGCCGTCGAAGTTGACGTAGAGAAACTCGGGGGTGCCGACGGGGCGCGCCTGGCTTCCGGGAATGGTCTCGGCCGCGGGGATGCTCGGCGTGTCGCGAGACATGCCCGCGTCCGGATCGAACGCGTCCCCGCCTGAGCCGCCACCGGCCAGTGCCACCACCATCGCCCACATCACCATCCCCACTGCGTCCTAGGCTAGCCCACGCGCTGTGGTGCGCGCCAGGACGTAGGGATGCGTCCTGCGCTGCGCGGCATTGTCTCGCCGATCACGCGAGGCCGGCCCGTCGACGCCGCCCCAACCCGAACAGGACCAGGAGCAACACTGAGATGTGCCCGGGTCCACGCGGTGTCACAGGGATGGCGCAGCCGTCGCCGGACGCCTCGCCATCGCCGGAGGCCCCAGCGCCCTCGGTGTCGCTGCCCGTGCCGTCGCCGCCGTCGTTGCTACCGCCATCGTCGTTGCCACCGCCGTCGCCGTCGGCATCGTCGTTGCCGCCGCCATCGCCGCCGGAGTCATCGTCGTCCGCACCGGAGTCATCGTCGTCCGCGCCGTCATCGTTGCCCGGTACGTCCGAGCCGGTGATCCGGATCGTGATCGTGTCGGAGCCCATATTGTCGCTCTCGTCCTCGACCGAAACGGTGATGTCGTAGTCCCCGTTGGGAAGGCCCGTGACCGGGAAGTTGAGGTCGGTCGGCCCGGCGTACGCCGCAGAGATCTCAACGGGTTCCTCCAAAGCGTCGGATTCGAAGCGAATGCGTGTACCGAGGATCGCGGGGGTTTGGTCGTCGGACAAGGCGACGGTGAGGGTGAAGTCGCCGTCGATGATGTCGCCGTGGGCGGGCGAGAGAATCTCGGCGGTCGGCGAGATCGTATCGGGGGTCGAGACGCCGAAGATCAGCAGCATCTCCTGGTAGGAATCCTGCAGGCTGTTCGACCCGCAGGCTTGGGCGTGGTGACCGCAGAACCCTTGCGTTGGGGTGAGGTCGGTGTCGGCGACGACTTGGAAACACTCGTCGCGGAACATCTTGTTGACGCCCTCGGTGGTCGGGTACAGCAGGTCGCTGTTGTCGTCGACGTGGTCCAATCCCCACGTATGTGCCAACTCCTGGAGGATGATCTCTGCCACGCCGTCGGTCGTTCCCGCGACGTCGAGCGTGAACGAGACCTCACCGCCGCCGTTGTCCCAGCAGTCGCCGCCGGGCGCGATTCCGGCGAACGAAGGGTTGACGCCCTGCCAGTTGCCAACGACCTCCATGTCATAGTCGCCGGACGCGGGCCTCACGGTGGTGACCGTGATGCCAAAGTCTTCGACGCGGTTGCGCACGGTCTGGATGATGGAGGCGCGCTTGGCATCGTCGCCGCTGTACGGCAGGACCGTGCCACCAAAGATCGTCGAGCAGTTTTGCAGCGGGCTGTTGTTGCCGCAGTTGTTGAGTTGCACGCCGTCGAAGTTGACGAAGAGGACCTTGCTGCCGAGCTGCGCAGGCCGTTGGTCGTGGACAAGGGCGGTGGCCGGGTCACGAGGGACCACGGCCAGGGGCATCGGGGTTTCCGCGGCGAGTTCGACCTCGGGTTCGGCCTCGGCGACGGATCCAAAGAAAAAAGCGGGGAATGCGAGGAGGACCAGGGGAGATCGGGACACGGGCGGGCCTCCTAAAAGGCGGGTGGTGGCGCCAGGACCGACCATCTCGGTCGCGGCCCGGGTGCCTAAGGACGGGACGTGGCGGCAGCGGGCTCGTTGCAGATTCGGGTCGACTGGGAAGCGTCAACCATCTGCGTTGCACGCAGAGTCGATGATGCTGCCCAACCGCGTCACCGGGACCACACTCTACTTCTGGATGGAGCGTAAGGATAGTAAGGTATTCGAGGATTGGCGGATTCTAAAAAGTGACTTATCTCTCGAATGTCTGCGGGTGGAACCAGATCCCGTATCAGGGGAAATGGGTGCCTGCGGGGGCGGGCGCTGCCGTACTTTCCACGTGACGGTTTTGCCGATCTCTTCACCCCGACGACACGGATCATGAACACAAGACCAAGCCTGGCCACGGCTTTCATGTTGTTGAACATCGCATGCGGCGATGGCTCGATCGCTGTTCCCGACCGAGGCAGTGATGGCGCTACCGACGGCAGCACAGTGGCCGCGACCGAGGGCCCCGGCAGCACCCGACCCGGACCGCTGTCGACCACCGGGCAGGACGACCCCGGGATCGACGACGGTGACGACGCCGACAGCGAATCGACGGAGCCGTTGGATGTTTGCGGCGACGGCGTTCGAACCGGGAGCGAGTGGTGTGACGGCGCTGACCTGGGCGGCGCGAGTTGCTCCGATTTCGGCGCGTCGGGGACGCTGCAGTGCACCGATACGTGTGACCTCGATCGTTGCGTGTGTGTCTGGGAAGACGGCTGGGGGTGCGAGATACCTGAGCCCATATGTGGCAACGGGGCACTCGAACCGGGCGAGGTCTGCGACGGCAACCAGTTCGCACGTTGGGAGGAGGGCATCGACTGTGCGGCGGTCCTCGGGCCGGAGTTTCATGGCCCAATCTCATGCGACACATGCGAGTTGGACACCTCGGCGTGTGGCACTTGTGGGGACGGCGTGGTGCAAGAAAAGTTCGAGATCTGCGAGCCCGACCAGGGCAGCACTATCGACTGTGGAACCTGGCTGGGCGAAGGCTTCGGCGGGGTGGCAAGCTGCGCCAACGACTGCCAGTGGGACGCCACGCAGTGCGTTGCCACGTGCGGCAACGGAGTCGTGGACGGTGGCGAAGTCTGCGACGGGGTCGATCTGGGCGAGCAAACATGTCAGAGCCAGGGCTTTTTCGGGGGCACCCTCCAGTGCGTTGGGTGCTCGCTGTCGACGGCGAGTTGTCACGACTGCGGCGACGGTGTGCTTGCTGTGGGCGAGGCCTGCGACGGCGAGGACGTTGACGGGACCACCTGCGCCGACGTGGTGCCGCTGGGCATCGGTTCCGTCACCTGCGGGCCCACGTGCGAATTGGTCACCGACGATTGCATGTCGGTCATGCCGCAGTGGAACGGCGAGCTCGTGATCACCGAACTCATGGTGGCTTCCCTTGCGAATCCGGAGTTCAACCCTGGCGAATGGCTCGAGGTTCACAACGTTAGCGCCGATACGAGCTTCGACCTGCTGGGCTGCGAGTTGCACGGGGTCGCACCGTTCGAGACCGTCGCTATCAACCTTAGCGTTCCCATCGCACCGGGGGCGTATGCCACCTTGGGGCGCGGTACCCAAGAGGTGCTGGGCTTTGCGCCAGACTTCTACCTGCCGCCGCAGTACACCATGATCAATGGCGGCGACACTGTCTCCATCGAATGCGGGGACATCGTGGTGGACACGGTCACGTACGGCGAGGAGGCCCCGTGGCCCGCGTTCCAACCCGGGGTCGCGATCGCGACGACGCCGAGTGTGACGAACGCCAGCGCCAACGACAGCGGCGAGGCGTGGTGCTCTGCCGTCGGCGCGTATGCCTTGATGCAGTTGGGCACGCCAGGCGGGCCCAACGACTGTTTCTAACCAACGTCGCTACTCGGCCCCAAGCGCAAGCAACAGTGTTCGGGCCAGCCGTGCCGCGACCACGTTGCTAACCCCGCTCGGATCCAGCGGTGGCGCAACCTCGACGAGATGGGACTGCCAGAGACGCCAGAGGTAGGTGTCTGTTTGTTCATCGCAGAGAACAGGGCGGCCACTGCCTACCCCTTTTAGGCATAAGGCGTCACGCCGTCTCGAAAAGTCCGATGCATTCATTTTGAACAAGTGATTCATGAGGCACAGTGGTGCGCCCAGTACAAGAAAAACGTCCTCAAAGTGTTTTT
>JAESSZ010001140.1 GCA_016763875.1 Nannocystaceae bacterium | reverse complement strand
GCGGCGACGGATCGCGGGGCACCATGTGTGGCAATCTTCAGAAGCGCGCTCGGAGCCAGAGTCGGAGCCAGCCCGCACGCCGCAGCCGCCAGCGCCAACACAGACGCGCTCGGCGACGCTGCCGCGACAGCCGGCTGCCAGCCAGCCACGCGATGCCGCAAGACCCTCGCGAAGTGACCCCCCGCCCGTTGAACCACGCAGCGAGGCTTCGAACGCGCGCGCCGTGAGCCCCGCGGACCCTCACGCAGAGTCGCAACCCACGCTGCGCTCGATCGTGGCCAGCTCGCTGCCTGAACTCGCGGGCCGCGACACCCCGCTATCGCGGCTTGCGGATGCCGTCGGACGCAGCGAAGCGCGCCCGCCCCTGCTGGTGGGCGCCCCCGGTAGCGGCCGAACGCTGCTCGCGTGCCATCTGGCCTCGGTGCAGTCGCGCCCGGTCTTTCGCCTCGAAGCCACCGCTTACGAGGACGACGCGGCCCTTCGCGCCGACCTGCAAGCCATCGCCAGTACCGAGGGGATCGCGGTGATCGACGATCTGGATCGTGTCGTCGCCGAGGTCTCGCCGGTATGCCTCCCTGCCCTCACCCACGCGTGGAGCGTGGGTTGCCCCCCCGTCGTCACCGTCGTCTCGCCGCAAGGTCGAGGACGACTGGCCGCATGGCTGCCGGGCGGCACCGACGGCTTGGACATCGTGGAGATCGAGCCGCTGGCCGGTGAGGACCTGACACGCGCGGTGGCTGGATCTGCGCCCGCAATCCTGACCGCGCACGGGGTCACGCTGGGCTCCGACGCCAAACTCAGTGAACTCGTGCGTCTCGCCGATCGCTTCCTCGCGGGGCTCGCGATGCCAGCCCGTGCGCTGGACCTGCTCGATCTCGCCTGCGCACGCACGGTACGAAACGGCGCCACCATCCTCTCGCGGGACACCTGGATCGAGATCGTCGTCGAGCGCAGCGGGCTGCCAGCCTCCCGCATCGAGGGGGATGATGACCAGCGACTGCTGCAGTTGGAGACTCAGCTCCAGGAGCGTGTGGTCGGCCATCAAGGCGCCCTGAGTCGGCTTGCGGACCTCGTTCGACGCAATCAGGCGGGTTTTGGCAGTCATCGGCCGATAGCTTCGGTGCTGCTGCTGGGACCCAGCGGCGTGGGAAAGACGGAAATCGCGAAGGCTCTTGCCGAAGCGCTGTTCGACCGGCCCGATGCGCTGGTGCGCCTGGACATGAGCGAGTACTCCGAGCCGCACGCGGTCGCGAGGATCGTCGGCGCCCCTCCCGGTTACGTCGGCTTTGAGCATGGTGGTGCACTCGTCGATCCGCTGGCCGCCCGGCCCCATCGCGTGGTGCTTCTCGATGAGATCGAGAAGGCTCACCGCGACGTCCATCAGCTGCTGCTGCAAGTGTTCGACGAAGGCCGCCTAACCGACGGGCGTGGCCGGACGATCGATTTCCGCCACGCGGTGATCATTTTGACCTCCAATCTCGGGGCCGACCTCGTGGCCGACGGCAACGAGCCGAGTGAAGACGATGTCCTGGCTGCGGCCCGCAAGGCGTTCCCCGTCGAGTTGTGGAACCGCATCGAGGCGCCGCTGGTGCTCAAGCCACTCAGTGACGACGCATTGCGCGTCGTGTGTCAGCGGCTGGCGCGTGCGTCAAGTGCCCGGCTGCTCAAGGAGCGCGGCGTGCAATACGCCCTGTCCGACGACGCCTGCAACGTGTTGGTGCAGCGCGCGGGCAACGACCGCAGCCTCGGGGCGCGACCGCTACGCCACCTGCTGACCCGCGATGTTGAGTCCATGCTCGCCGAAGCGGTGTTGCGGGGTCGACTGCGCGCGGGCACGTCGGTGATCGTCAACGCAAGCAACGGCCGCCTGACGCTGGGCTAGCGCGACCCGGGCGCCACGCCCGCCACAATCGCGGTCAGCCGTGCGCTCAAGGTGGCGTACAGCGTGTCCGTGGGGGACGGCAGCGCGGCCACGTGAGCGGCCACCGTGGCGGTATCCCCTCGGGCGACGGGCCCCGTGATCCCTGCAGGCACACCCAGTGCCAGCAGATTGACCAGTGCGCTGCGCAGCAGCTCGGCGATGGCGTCAGCCACCTCGTTGGGCGCGTGCCCTTGCCCGCACAGTACCTCGGCGGCTTCGCGCTGCAGCACCACCAGATGGTTGGCCGCCAGGGCACAAGCCGCGTGGTACGCCGTCCGCTCGACTGCGCCCAACGCTTGCAGATCAAGGTGCGCTTGGCCCCCGATCCACGCCTTGGCGATTGCACGCGCGGTGGGGTCCCCCTCGAGACCAAACGTCGCACGGCCGAGTGCGGAGGGCCACGGCAACTCGCGGCGCAGGCTACAGATCGGATGCAGCGTGCCAACCGGGTGACCGGCCGCGGCCAGGACGGCAAGCGCAGCTGGATCCCGACTCGCCACCGCGCCCGCACCGTGCAGGACTGGCACATCGGACGGTAGTCCGGCGGCGAGCAGGGCTGCGGCGATGTCCGCGGTCGCCGAATCACGCACAAGCACCCAGACCGCCGACGGCCACGGCAGCGCTCCTTCGGTCGTTTCGGCGTCAGGCCCAAGGACGCAGGACGCGAGGCTTGCCCCACGGACCAGCGCACGGCCATCGAGTTGAACGACGACGTACCCGCGCCCGCCCAGCCAGGGGGCCGCATGCGTCGCAACGTGGCCGCGCCCAACAATCCAGACCACGGGCGCGGCGACGTTGGCAAATGTCTCCAGCAGCGCCAACACGGCGGCCGGCACCGCCGCCGTCAACCAGGACCAGTCTTGGGCGCGCTCGTGCTCGCAGTACGCGGCCCACCGTGATCGGACCTCGGTGCTGCTGACCTCGGGCAAGGCACACAACGTCCGCGCCGCAGCCCCGGCAACGCCCGCCCGTGGGACAACGATCGGCGAAAACTCTCGCTCGATCTCATCCCAACGGTGCCAGCGCGCGGTCTGACCGTCGGCGACAATGTCCGAGCCGACGACCAACCGGACGTCGGCCTGCGGATGCTGGGCGGCCACGGCCCGCAAAAGACGTAGCGTTCGACTCGGGCCACCTTCGCGGTCAGCGAGACGTTGCTCAAGATCTGTCACCTCGACGCCTCCAGTGCCAGCGCACGCGGCCATCGCTGCGTGCGTCAACGCCAACCGCTGGGCGAAGGGACGCATTGCTTTGCCAAACGGGTGGTCGGCGACCGGTGCGACGAGAACGCGGTCGACCGAACCGCGCGCCAGCAGGTACACCGGCAACAGCGCGTGCCCGAGGTGGGGTGGGTCAAACGATCCGCCGAACACCCCGATCACCGGTCGAGCGCCGCGAGCCGCCGGGACATCGCGGGATTGACCCAAGGGCTCGCTGGAGGGTTCATCGGAAGATCCGCCAGTAGATCCGCCGATAAATCCGTGTGTTGGTTCGCCAACGGAGTTCGAAGCCGAACCGGGACCACCTGAGGTCGACGCCATCCGCCGCACGATAAACCGCGGCCGGGACGCACGGGCGCCGGGAGCTGCGAACACCGTCCCAAGCACGGGAACCCAGCGCGCCCGGTCACGTATCCAACTATATGCGCTGCACTCAACGCTGTGCCCTCAACGCGCTGTTTCCGCGCCCGATTCTCGGCGTGGGCCGTCGCGGATCCCCCAGGTGGCCCCCGTGCGCGATGCGCCACGGGAGAGTCGCGGGACCACTGCTGTGCGAGGCGCGCCCCATCCACCGCGTAGATCGCTGCGCCGTTGACACCTGTTCGCCCTTCTCACTATTGTTCCGCGCCGGGATGGCTTCGTACGCTGTGCGACTCGTCCCTCACCTTAATTACCGCGCGTTCCTTGTTCAGACCTTATCCATCGTCCCCGCGCTCCACGTGAGCGCCCACCGCCCGCCGCCTCCTGGGGAGTCCTGGCCTTGAGCAAATCGAAGAAACCCGGAACCGATCTCGCTGCCCTCAAGGCGCGTCTCGCGAAAAAGACCAAGGCGGCCGCATCCGCCGCTGCCGCAGACGTGCCGCCACCGGGGGAAGTCG
>JAESSZ010001139.1 GCA_016763875.1 Nannocystaceae bacterium | reverse complement strand
GGAGGCGAGCCTCCATGGGCGAGCATCCCAGTTTGTCCACTCTGTACGACCGTCCATGCGGACAAACGGCTCCTCGCGCCCACTTTCCGTTGCGCCAGCCAGGCAACGCTGATGGACGTCCCTATACCGCTGTGGGAGTTCCGGAAAGACGTCGTAGTGGTGCAGACCAATCAGGTCCTCCTGTTCAAGGTGATACGCGGAGAGGTAACGCTTACTGTACAAAAGGTAGCGGAGTCCTCGGTCGAGAATCGCCATTGGCAGCGGTGAGTGCACTACGATCGCCCGGAGATTCTCATCAAGGTCCCCGGCGTGCTGGCCGTCGGTCATCCCCGGATCATATACTCTCTGACACCCGCAACGTCCGGAGCCGGAGCGAATCGCCGCGCACGCGGCGCTGTCGAAGGATGAGCCTGACAGTGGCCTCCGTGGAGGCACGCTGTAAGATCCACGGGAGCCGTGTGACCTATTTTGGACCACATCGGCCGTGCGTACGGAGCAGGCGCGAGCATTCTGAAGTGACGTTCACCCTCACGACGGACCTTCCACCGCGCGCCCCACGGCGGGGTCGCCGCCCCCTTCGCTTGAGGCGTCTTCGAGGTTCACAACAAGGTCGAACGACGTGTCGGTCATGCAGGCGCTATCCTACCGCCGATCTTGCACTCTGACTTATCTGCGCTGAAGTAGACATAGTAACATGACCACTATGGCGGCACCGTCCCTGGATCACGAACGGCTCGTCATCAGCGGCGATCCATGATCGATCTGGCGCCATGGATCGTCGCGAACGCATCGATCACGACGATCAACGCAGCGGTGCTGGGTTACCTTTCGTGGCGATCGAACAGTCGGTCCCTGGGCTGGTGGTCCGCGGCCTGGACCCTCGCAACGGTCGCGGTGAGTGCCTCTGCGTTCGTCGACCCTGACGGCCTCAACTGGGTCGCCCCCGCGATTCTCTGCGCTGCATACCTCGCATCCGCGCTTTGCTTCCTCAAGGCCGCCTACGCATTTGCCGGGCGTCCACTACCCCGAGCCTGGCCGTTCGCGTGCGCTGTGTGTGCCATTGCCGGAATAGGCCTGGCGATTGTGTGGGGTCCGGCGCCCGGGATGATCCCGTTGGTCCTGTTGCACTGCGCCGGTTCCGCTGCAAGTGGCATCGTGGTGGTTCGTAGCGCCCCGAAGCTGCCCGGTGCATGGCTGACGGGCGGAAGCCTTGTCCTTATCTCCATCCACACGCTGGACTACCCATTGCGCCCTGGGGATACCTCGCCATGGTGATGCTGGAGAGCACCGCGGCCCTCGGCATTGTGATGCTTCACTACGAACATGTCCGCCGCGCATGGCTGCAGACCCAGGACAAGCTACATAACTCGCGCCGCGTCGAGGCGTTGGGCCGTATCGCTGGTGGAGTCGCCCACGACTTCAACAACATCCTTACGGTCGTCCACGCCGAGATTGATCTGATCAAGATCAGTGACAGCGACGAGGAACGCGACGAATCGCTCGAGGTGATCATGGAGGCGGTGGCGCGGGCAACTCGGCTCACAACCCAACTCCTCACGTTCGGCCGTCAATCGTCGGTCAAACCTACGGATGTCGATGTGCGGGAAGTCGTTGAGAGCACCCTGGACCTTCTGCGGCGGGTCACACCCAAACAAATAGAGATCGTCTTCGAATCCGAGCAACGCGCCTACCCGATGACAACGGACCGTTCTCTGTTGGAGCAGGTGGTCCTCAACCTCGTCAGCAACGCCAAGGATGCCCTTCCGGAAGGGGGCAGGATCGAAGTGCGCCTGTCGCTTGCCAGTGACCCCATTCCCAGCCTACAGCTGAGCGTGCGCGACAACGGGGAGGGGATGAGTGAAGACGTGCTGGACCGCGTGTACGAGCCGTTCTTCACCACCAAGGAGGTCGGCGACGGGACCGGCCTAGGTTTGGCCGCCGTGCACGGTGCGGTGGCGCAGCTCAACGCACAGATCCGTGTGAAGTCCAAAGAGCACTACGGCACAACTTTTGAGGTCCTGCTTCCTTTTTAGGGGCTGCGATCCGAATGGGAAAACGTACTTAACCCGCGGGGTCCGGTGGGTCCCACAACGTACGCACGGAGAGTCCGCCTGGATACGCGTACGACGCCGCGCGGTCGTATCCACCAACGAAGATGCTGATCGGCTCCGACGCCCTAATGTACTGCTGGCCGTCAACGCAGTTGCCTTCACCGCCTTCTCCATCGAGGTCCAAGAAGACGTGGCCGACCTCGAACGCGGTATTGCCGACCTGCAAAAATCGCTCGTCGTCCAACACGCCCAGACATCCCAACTCGACCTCGGTACCGTTGCGTCGAGTGATCGTGACAAAGTCGTGTCGGTAAGAAACGTCGGTGACAAAAGGCGTTTCGTCGAGCCACTGTTCCGTGGGAATCATCTGCAGCATGTATGGGTCGCCGGTCCCAGTCAGAGGATCGTGATCACTCAGCAGCATGTCGCCTCCGCAGTACCCGCCGTTCTCTCCGTCGGGGTCGGTAACTTCGCAGCTGGCCATGTATTGCATCACCATGAAGTTCTGGTCGCTGGTCGCAAGGAAACTCTCGGCGCTCACGATCTCGACGAAGTCGCCCAGCGTGTCGAGGGTGACCAGGTTCCCGACTCCGGGCTGTGGCGGATCGATGGCGATGGTCGTATTCGCGGCTCCAGCAATAAGGCGCCAGTGCACGATCTCCGGTCCCAGCGGGTTTTCACCCACGGGGCGCACCGGGTGCCGTGCTGCGACATATTCTCTCCCCCACGCTTCGAGCGGGAGTAACTGCTCCTCCAAGTGGTCGGCGAAGTGCATTCCTGACGGGATTTGAGACCCTAGTGTCCCGCTGAAGACCGCGATCGGACGGTCGCTTCCGATCCCGTAGCCGGTACCGTCAACGTCGAGGGCGATACGTACGGTGTCGAACGCATCGAGCAAGTAGTCGCCGTCCGGCGTGGTGACGGTTGTCCCATCCTCGGTTGCGACCGCGATCGCCCAGTTGCCCTCTCCTGGGTAGCCGATGGCGATATGGTTCCGCCCTAGCGCATTTGTGGGCAGCAACAGGCTGGCGTCGGGCATCACCGAGGGGGCGCCACCGACCGGGGTAATCGCCATGACGGTCGTCGGGGCCGTGGAGACCATGCGAACCGCGTAGCCGGGATTGACTCCGACCATCGGCGACTCGAACTCGATCCCCAAGAGACTGTCGGCACCGTTGATGTTGACGGTGATGCTCGCTTGCGGATCGATCGTGAACTGCCCCAACTCGCGCAGTGTGTTTCCCGGTCCATGGAGGTCCTCGAAGGTCACCGTGACCTCGTTGTCTGTTGGATTACCGACGCCGACGCCGTAGCTCGTCACCGGGCGGTTGAACAGCGGTGTCGCGACGGTCCAAAACTCGCAGCCTACGCTTGTGGGATCGCCGAGGTCGAGGTTGTCGCAGGTCAACTCGAGGGGACCGGGCGGCATGGCATCTGGGACGCTGAGGTCCAGCTTGGGTCCGTTGTCGGTCGACGTCGATTCCTCGCCGCTTGTGGAATTCTCGCCTGAGGTGACCGCGGTTGTCGAAGTTTCAACGGCGGAGCCGCCGGACAAGGTGGAGCCCGCGCCATCCGTGTCTCCGGCGCTGAGGTCACCAAGATCGCCAGGGGACTGCGAGCACGCGAGGGGTAACAACGAGGCGAGCGCGGCTGAGGTGATGTTCTTGTCCATGGGTCCTCCAATACGAGCCATCGCCGGCACGCCGAGAATCTCGCCGATTCACTCAGAACTTTTTTGTACGGCGTTGTCTCTGCAGATGCTGCGTGCCCGGTTGGCGAGCACGGAGGTGGGGTATCGTCGCAAGAACGCCGCGACCTCTTTTCGGGCCGTGGCTTTGCGCCCGCGCATGCACTGTGCCTGTGCGTGGGAGACGAGCCGCTCTTGGACCAAGATGCCTTTTGGGAATTGGTCGCGGTGGGCCTCAAGTCGTTTCAGGGCCAAACTCGCGTCGCCGCGGCCGAGCGCGGCCCGGGCCTCCCGCATGATCGCAATCTCTGCCGCGGGGTCGAGTCGAGGTGCTACCGAATCGCGCCGCTTCTTCGACGCCCCCTGTGGACGTTGTTTCGGGCGTTTGGGCGTCGGTGCTGCGACTGCGAGTTCGACGTTCGGCTCGGCGGCAGATGGTGACTCGTCCGCGACGACGACTGGGTCGTGGTGGGGTATTGCGGCTTGCGGCGGGTCGGCCTCGACTGTTGTTTTGGTGATGGTGTCTGTCTCGGAGGCGTAGGTCACAGGTGCCGACGGTGCATCGGCGGGAGTCAACGTATAGATCGCGACACACGCGAGCATCGTCCCGACAGCGACGATCGCGAGCTTCGTTGCCGCTGCCATTCCGGTCGTACTGACCCCGGATCCTGTGGTGGGCATGTCCACACCAGGCCCGGGATCTCCCGCTGTCACCCTGGCCTGCAGTCCGGCTCCGATGGCGAGCAGACGCTCCGACTTCGGGGTGTCGTAGTCTTGGGCAAGTTCGAGCAGCGCTTGGGCATCGGGGTTGAGATTCGTCATCGCGTTCCCTCCGCGGCGAGATGGTCTTGCATTGCGGCCTCGAACTTCGCCTTGGCCGCCCGCAGTCTTGAGTAGACCGCGGGGAGCTTTGCATCGGTCGCGACCGCGACCTCTGGCACCGTCATGCCCTCGACACAACACGCAACGAAGACCTCACGTTTTGTGTCGTCGAGGGTCTCGAGGAAGCTCGCCAGGAATTGCGCGGCTTGGCGACGGGCGGCTTGGTCCTCTGGGCACGGGGTCGCGTTTGGCGGTGGAGCAACCTTCTGGCGTCGCTCGGCGCGGGTTGTTGAGCGTCGGTGATGGCTCGCAACGCGGCGGGCGATTCCGAACAGCCAGCTCTTCATCGATGCGTCCTCTTGGTACGAGCCCCACTTTCGATGCGCGACGAGGAAGACGTCTTGAACAACGTCGTCGAGTGCCGCGTCGGCCACCCCGAGGCGTCGAACGACACGAAACACAAAGCGACCATGCGCTGCGAACGCCGCGGCGAGTTCGCGTTGAGGCGCCTGTTCCAGGACTACAGCAGCGGCCACACCACAGCCATGCCCGGCTTCGACGCGATCCATCTAAGGAAACCGCACTTCCAGCCCTACGTTCCCGCGCAACACGACGGCCGCCGACCGGTGGACCTGCCCCACCCCGCCGATCTGAAAGCTGGGGCGTAGCGCGGCCACGACCAGTTCGGGCCCAATGACGAGCGCGACGTGGCGAATCGGCGCCCACGCTAGCTGCGGATGCACCGAGAAGCCGACCCACGCGCGGCGGTCGGTCTTGGGTTGCCCGATGTCGGCGCCACGGCCTCGGACCGAGCCGGCTTGGACTCCGACGCACAACGGAAACTCGAGCGCACGCCACCGAGGCACCCCGCACCCCTGCACCAGAGCAAGCGTCGCGCGCAGTCTCGCTCCAGGCGTTGAAGAGAGCGACGGGGTCGGGCGTTCGAACACGTGCGACATCCCGACGTCGATGCGGAGAGCCGAGGTGCGAAGCGCAACGAGGCCACCGACACTTGCGCCAAAGCCCGGAAGCAACCCTGAACTGATCGCAGTGATTGCTCGCAGAGCGCCCCCGATCTTTGCTGTCTCGTCGTCGGTGCCTGGTGTAGTCGGCGCAGCGAGTCGAGGGTTGTCGATGCGCTCCGTGGACGTGACACGGACGGGGGGCGAAGGTGCGGGCGCGGGATCGGAGACCGGCGGATCTTGGTCCACGTATTCGAGCACGCCGAACGGGTCGATCGCCATTGCGATCTTCAATGCGGCCAGCTCGGTGAGAGGGCCGCAGTCGGGCCCCTCTACCGACGTGACAGCCGTCCCCTCGGATACGTCGATCGTGAGACGCAGCAAGAACCCGTGCCCAAGGGTCTCGATCTCGCCTACGGCCTTCACGTCCTGACTCGGTACGGCCTCGATCGGCTGTCCCAAGTAGCGCTCGACGTGGTCGGTCACAGCGACGACGTCGGGGCACTCTTCGGGCGCGGCCCACTCGAGTTCGATGCCGTGGGCGGGGCCCGGGGCCTGGAGCAGCGCTAACCGTATTGCCAGGGCGAGCAGCACCCGATCAGCATACGCGACGGCGCATGGGTTCACGGGCCAATGACGGAGAGTTTCGTGGAGCCGATGGCGATGCGGTTGGTGCTCCGGTCCACGGCGAGACACTGCCAGTGCGCGACCTCGCGGGCGTGCAGCAGACCGAGCTGCTCGTGGTGCTTCTCAACGGAGAAACTCGTCGAGCTTCCGATGCGAGTCGCGATGACGATGTTCTCGTCACCGTCGATGCCCAGCCCCTGCACGTAGCCGTCCCGCGCTGGAGCCCCGAAGGTTCGCTGCTCGGTCGACTCGTCCTCTCCGATCGTGCAAACCGTCACTTCGGGCGCGCTGTGCAGTTCAGCGATCCACAACCGGCCGTCGACAGGGTTGATCGCAGCGGGTCCGGCACACGGTAAATCGTGCGTCCACACGACCTCCCCGTTGACGTCCAGGAGCATGGCGCCCTGGTCACTCCGGGCATAGACACCACCGGACGGCGCGGGGAGTAACCACAGCGCTTCCTGTTCGGCCGTCCATTGTGGCGTGGAGTCGGCGCCGTAGCTCGCCAAATAGCCCGGCCCGAAACTGGCGACAACGGCAGCGTCGGTGGCGACCACGGCATTGCCCCAGTAGCCAGGGTGCTGGGCCGTCCACAGCAGATCACCATCGGGATGGAGGCGGCTGATCAACGCACCCGTGCTCTGGGTATAGGCCGTGACTTCGCCGGAAGGAGCCACGCTCAGGCCGCCCAGCGACAACCCCGCTACTTCGACTTCCCAGAGTTGTTCTCCGTCGGGGGCGTAGCGCGCCACGGCGACCTCGTTGAAGTTGTACCGATGGATACCGGCGGTGACTTCCGAGTCGGCGTCGAAGCCAAGTCTCGTCACCATCCGTTCGGGAAACTCGTACTCCCACAGCAACTGCCCGGACAAGGTGCAGTCGCGGTTGCAACCGTCTCCGTCGATGTCGTTGCCGTCGTCGCAATCCTCGCCTGGGTCGAGCACGCCGTCGAGGCAAGTCGGTGCTTGCTTGCCACCCGTGTCGGTGTCGGTGTCGGTGTCGGTGTCGGCCGTCTCGCCGTCGCCGTCGTCCCCCGGACCGGCATCGTCTCCCGGGCCTGAGCCCGCCTCGCTCGCGCTCAGACCATCGGTGCTATCCACTCCCCCCGAACTCTCAGCGCCGTCGGCGCCTTCCGGTCCAGTGGGGCCAAAAGTCACTTCCGGCCCGCACCCCAGGAGATTCAAGCACACTGTCAGACTACCAACATAAGCCCGTAGCATGGCCAGGAGGCTACGATGCGGCTCGGCTCGGCTCTACTTAATCCGTCTTAAAGCTCTCTGTCCCACATCCAGCGAGCGGGTGTGGTCAGCCCGCACCGGTCACCTTTCCCGCGCATCGGATGCCCCGCGGGTCGTCGTAGGAATGCTCGCCGCCCCGCCGCATTCATCGGGTCCGCAGCTGCGGAGCCGCCCAGCTTCCAGCACGTACTGCATGTCGCTGCCGCTGGTGCTGCGGACAGTGCCGTGTCGGTAGCCCCACCGGACGACCCCTTCGCGGATCGCCCGAAGTTTGGCGAACACCTCCACGGTTTGCCCGGCTGCGATCTCCACGTCCTCGGGAAGACGCTGCACGATCTCCAAACCGTCGGCGTGCATCTCGACCAAACTGCGCGACGTGGGTTCGTCGTCGTCGCCGATGAACGTGATCCTGAACTCTACGGTATCGCCAACGAGTCGATAGTGACGCTCGTTGCTCAGCGTGGCGTGCTCCGTCGTCGTGGCCCCGGACCCGGCGCTTACCCAGTCGCCGCTCCGCGTCGGCGGCTCGTCGTCGGAGACCGTACCGACGGCGGCCCCG
>JAESSZ010001138.1 GCA_016763875.1 Nannocystaceae bacterium | reverse complement strand
GCAGCGTCTGCAGCGCCGCCTGCACCCGCGCACGCAGCCCGGTGTTGTTCGCCCGCACGCGGCCCATCGCCTCACTGGCCTGCTCGTGGCTGGCCGGCCGCACAGCGGTATGCGGTGGAGCGATGCAGCAACTCAGCGGAACCTGGGACGCGGCCGCGCGCACCGAGGTCGAGGCCGCGATGTTAGGCACGCAGGGGCCGCACGCACGGCGAGCGTGGGAGCGCACTGCCACTGAACTCGATGCATACGCGGTGGCATGGGCCGCGATGCACACCCAAGCCTGCGAAGCGACCAACGTGGGTCAGCAGCAGTCGTCGGCGTCATGGACCTTCGTATGGCCTGTTTGTACCGCGCGAAGGTAACCATGGGCGGGATTGTCGGGGTCCTAAAGACCGCGGATCTAGACGTGACCGCGAACGCCCACGCACTCACCGGTGGGCTGACGAACCATGAGCAGTGCGCCGACGTACACGCCCTACAAGCCGGCGTCGAGTCGCCCCGTGTGGAGGACGCCGAGGTTGTCGAGACGACACGAACCCTCATCGCCGAGGCAGCGGCAGAGCGGCTTGCGGGTCGGCTCGACGAAGCCCAGGCACGGGTCGATGCCGCGAACGCCGGACTGCGCGGCATCGACTACGAACCGGTCCGTATCGAGTTGGACCTTATGCACGGGTGCGTCCTGGTCGGACGGGCCAAGTATGCGGACGCCGAGGCCCTGTTGACGTCCGCGTTAGCGGTCGCCACGCGACGTCAGCAGACACGCGAGATGCAGCAAGTAGCAAGCCTGCTGCTGTACCTCGTCGGCGGCCGTATCCGCCGCGTCGACGAGGCGCTGCACCGCTATCGCCTGCTCGCCGAGCAGCTCGCAGGCGAGGATCTAATCGCCCAGTCGGAGTTTCACAGCAACCTCGGCGTGGTCCACTTCGCCGACGGAAAGTACGTCGAAGCGGAAGCCCAGTTTCGCCACTCGATCACGCTATGGACCACAGCACCCGGGATCAATCTCGCACGCGTGGCCAACACCCGCGACAACCTCGGCGCGGCCTTACGCGCGCAGGGCAAGTACGACGAGGCGGCCGCTGAGCACCGCCGCTCGCGAGCGCGACGCGAAGCGCTGTTTGGACCGGACCATCCGGGAGTGGCGAGCGCGCGAGCGAAGCTGGGCAACGTCTTGCTCCGCCAGGGCAAGTACGACGAGGCCGAGGCCGAACACCGCGCCGCGCTGGCGTTGTGGATCAAGGCACTGGGTCCGGAGCATAGTGCCGTCGGGGGTGCCCACAACGACATCGCCAACATCTTGGCGTCGCGCGGAATGTACTCCGAGGCCGAGGCCGAATATCGGCAGGCGCTCACGCTACGGGTGAAAGCCTACGGGTCCGACCACGCCGAGGTCGCGACTTCCCGCAACAATCTGGCCAACGTGATCGACGCGCAGGGGAGGTACGAAGAGGCCGAAGCGGAACACCGCGGAGCACTCGCGTCACGCATCAAAACCCTCCGCCCGGGCCACCCCGACATCGCGATGTCCCACCTCAACCTTGGCAACGTCCTGGCGGCCCAGGGTAAACAGCCGCAGGCGGAGACCGAGTACCGCACCGCCCTGGCACTCGATGTCGCGGCGCTCGGACCCGACCACCCAACCGTTGCACGCGCGCGCGGCAACTTAGCAAACGCGCTGAAGGCACAGGGCAAGTTTGAAGATGCAGAACTGGAGTCCCGCGCGGCGCTCGCGGCATTCGAGAAGTCGCTGCCGCCTGAGCACCCGAGCGTAGCGGCCGGACACAACAACCTCGCCAAGCTCCTGGAACGCCTGGACAAGCCCGCCGAAGCGGAGGCAGAGCATCGTCGTGCGCTGGCCTTGTTTGTCCGTGCGCTGGACAGCGAGCATCCCAACCTCGCGACCTCGCGCACCAACCTCGCCGACCTCCTGCTCGCCCGCGGCGAGAACAATGAAGCGTTGGCACTCGCGGAGGAGGCGTGGCATCGGCGGCAACGCGAGGACATGCCCCCGACGCAGCAAGCGGAGACCGCCTTTGTGCTCGCCAAAGCACTGTGGCGCACGCAAACGGGCCCGGAGGATCGTTCACGGGCCATCGCAATGGCGCAACGGTCTCTCGAAGCTTGGCGTGCGGCGGAGCACAGCGTTGGCGCGGACGTGCTCCGCACTTGGCTGCGCGATCCGAGCTAACGGTTCGAGCTAACTAAAGACGAATGCCGGCCACGAACCCTGGCCACAGCCGAACGCGGGTCTCCCTTCCCGCGCGCGTATACGCGGTCCACGAATAACCAGGGCGCCCCTTCCCGTTCCGAGGATCGTCGTTGTGCACGTTGAACGTCGGGCCACCCCACAGCGTGACGCGCGGCATGAACTCCCACGCGAACATCACACGGAGCTTCGCCAAGTTCGACGCGGGCTCGCGTGGGCGTAGGCCGGAAAACACGATGTACCCGCCAAGGTCGATATCAAGCGATGCCGGCCCGCGCAGAGGAATGTGGCCTCCGAGTCCAAAGCCAGCCTGCCAGCCACGTCCGGAGCCTCCCGGATGAAGTCCTCCGGAGACAAACGAGTAGGTGTATCGGGCCGGTAGACGGATTCCGACGTTGAGCGCCGCCGTGTCACTCGTCCAGACCTCCGGGTGCACCCCGCCCTCCTTCGTGACCGAGATGAGACCGATGCTGGCGTCCGCGGACCGAGCGTAGTTCAGCAGCCCCAGTTGCACCCCTTTGACGTCTTTGGCCACGTTGACCAACCCCAGCTGCGCGCCGCGGACCTCTCGAGCCCAGTTGAGCCCGGAACTCACTTGCGCACCTTCGATCTGCGGGGTGCCGTTGAAAGCGACGCCGAGCTGAGCGCCGCGCACATCCGTACTCGCCCAGTTGAACCCCGCGCTCAACTGCGCGCCGACGACGTTACCCCGCGAGATCGATGCGCCCACCGTCCACTGCGTGCCACGGACCTCCTCGTCGGTCACATCGGTTGCGATGGCCATCGAGATCCCGTGGGTCCGGGCGGAGTGGCTCCAAAGAAGTGCGGCGCCAAAGTGCGTGATCGTGGGCCGAGCCTTCCCTCCTACGCTCAATGCCGGCATCAGCCCAACATTGAACGGCACGTGAAGATAGTCGGGGGGGCCCTCGGCGCCGCGCGTGGTTGCCTTGTCGCGACCGATCCGGTGCAGCAGCGAACGCGTCACGGTGACGTGACCAGACTTCGGGACCTCAACAATGGCTCGGGCCAGCCGCCGACCGTTGTCAGCGGTGACCGTGTACGACCCTGGTTCGAGCGCGAGCACGACGGATTCACCGTCTGGCGGCATGCGTAACTCGGCGACGTAACGTCCCGAGGTGCTGCGAACCGAGACGCGCCCCATGACCTGCGGATCGATGACCATGCGCCCCGTGGTACGCCGCAGGTCGGTCATCACCAGATCCCCGGAGCCGGAGAGTTCGATGTCGTACGCGGCGTGCTGGGCCCCCGCTCGGCTCGTCTCGGTGTGAGCAAGCGTTTCCTCGAACGCGAACCGATACGCCTCGTCCAACGTGACGAGATTGTCGCCGTCGCTATCCGCCGCCCCTCGCAGACCGCTGGTGAGGAAATGCGTGAAGTAGGAACCCCCGATGCGATCGGCCTCCTGCGCGTTCTCGTCCGCGGAACTCGACGTCAGGTAGGCGTGGCCCTGGATCTTCGCGCCCGCATCCACGAGAAATGGCGCAGCCCGCTTGCCCCCCTTGACCCGGGTGAACGCACCCGAGGCACACGAACCGAGAATCACGATGCGGACATCGGCGGGCACGGCCTTGG
>JAESSZ010001137.1 GCA_016763875.1 Nannocystaceae bacterium | reverse complement strand
TTCGCCAATGTGGGCCAGTAGCGCCGCGGATCCACAGCGTTGGCAACTCGATGCCGCATAGAAACGGGTCTGATCGCCAAGCTCAAGTCGGAGCTCGACCTGGTAGGTGTCCCGCGCTTCGGGGTCGAGGTTGATGATGACGAAGACGCCGTTGGATGCCTGCGTGGCCACGGGATGGCCGCGATCGCTGAGCAGGCGAAGTACCGCAGGTCGCAGGTGGGTCGCGAGCTCATCGTCACCCCCGGGGACGGCTATCGCCAACGTCAGTCCCCCATCTTCTGGTTCCTCGGTGCTGCGATCGTCTTGAGCGGGGGGCGCTGTTGTCGGCTCCGCTGCGTTCGCAGGGCCGGAAAACGCCGTACACAAGGAAAGGGCGAACAATAGGGGGCACGCTGTCAGCATCGTTGCCGGCTTGGTCGGCGACCATGCCCAGTTGTTGCACGTTTTTTTCGCGAAACTTGGTGCAACACGGGGGCGCCGTTGTCGACGGGTCGGGCGACCATGGCCGTCGAAGCATCCGCCGAACTCAAAATTGCCGACTACGAGCTTGTCCGGGCAGTGGGGCAAGGGGGCATGGCACAGGTCTGGCTGGCTCGACGGGCGTTGATGCCGGGCGCCACCAAGGCATGCGCGCTCAAAGTGCCGTTGCCTCATCTGTCCGGCGACGACCGTTTTGTCCGCATGTTTTTGGCCGAGGCTCGCCTGGCGATGCGGCTCACTCACTCGAACATCGTCGGCACGTTCGATGCGGGCGCTGACGGAGACCTGCTGTACATGGCGATGGAATGGGTTGACGGCGTCGACCTTGCCAAGCTGCAGCGGACGATGCGCGATGCATCGGTGGTCTGGTCTCCCTCGGTTGCCGCGCACATCGTTGGGGAGATCCTAAACGCACTCTCGTATGCCCACTCTTACGCGCTTGGCGGGGTGCCGCAGTGCATCGTGCATCGTGATGTCTCGCCGCACAACGTGCTGGTGAGCGCCTCTGGCGAAGTGAAACTGACCGACTTCGGCATCGCGCGCATGCTGGGAGAAGACACGTCCCACGAACACGCTAAAGGCAAGTTACGGTACATGGCCGCCGAGCAGCTCAACGGTCGTGCGTCGCAGCAATCGGACCTGTTCGCGGTTGGAGCGATTCTTCACGAGCTACTGGACGGTCGCAAGTTCCGAGATGGGTTGACCGGCGATGCGTTCTTCGGCGCGATCATCAAGGGAGAGGTGCCAGACTTGCGTCGCACGGACGTCCCGGAGATCGTCGAGAAGTTGCGTGTGGGGCTGCTGCAACCCGACGAGAGCAATCGAATCGCCAGTGCGGATGACGCCCTGAGTCTGCTGGCGCAGTGGCCCGGCTACCGCAGTCAACGCGTCGCGCTGCGCAAGGCGGTGCAGCGGCACATCGGTTCGGAGTCACGGCGTTCGGGGCTCACGGGTTACGTTCCGTGGACAGCGGAGATGGCCGCGACGTTGGAAGTCGTCGATAGGCAGCGTCGTACTGCGTCGCCGCGACGCACCGGGGTGGCGACTGAGCCTCACCGTGCGGTGGCATTGGCGGAGCCGCAAGCCGCCCCGCCAAGACCTGTCGCTGCGCCCGTGCGCGTCGCGGTCCCAAGGACCGTGCTGCTTCACCCCTCATCGACGGTTTCCGCGGTGTCGCCCCCACGGGCGGAGACAACCGCGTTCGCTCGTCCTGCGATGGTCGACCGCGAGGTGTCCACGGTCACGACGGTTCCCACGAAGTCGGACGCATTGTGGAAAGTGCCGTCTGCGGCCTCGCGCCCGCGTCTGCGTGCCCGTTTGTTGTTGGGGGTCGCTATGGTCGCGGGCCTTGCGCTGGGCACGGGCGGCGCCGTGGGTATTTGGTTGCTCCTCATCGCGTTCCAGGGCGAACGCCCTACGACCATGGTGGAAGCTCAGGGCCGCGTCATCGACGATGGCGCGAGCGCGGATGCTGCGCCCGACCGTGTGCAGGAACCCGCCTTCGTGGCAGACGTATCGGTTGCGACTTCGGATGCGTCCGAGCCACCCGCGACCGAGCCTCCCGTGACCGCGCCCGAGTCGAGTGAGGGGCCAGACACGGTAGCCGCATCACGCGCTGAAACGCCCCGCGTACAAAAATCTCCGGCAGCGAGAACTGGCCGCCCGCGACCACCGAGCAAGACCGCTCGGGTGGTGGTGCACGTTGTCTTGGACTTCGTGGACGAGGCCGAAGTCGCCGTCGGCCGCAAACGACGCATGGTCCGCGGGCCGGTCGACTTCCAAGTCGACGCGGGTCGGCAGCGCATCGCGTGGCGTGTACCTGGCACGCGCGCTTGGGTTTCCAAGCGCACCGTGACCCTCACGCCGGGCCACGAACACTTCATTCGTGTACGCCCCAGCGGGCTACGCCACGAGGTACTGTAGACGGCTCTGTAGACGGCCCTGTAGACGGCGCTCTAGAAGTTGCACTCGACGATCATCGCAGTGATGTTGTCGGTGCCGCCCGCTTCGTTGGCGCGGTCGATAAGACTGCTCACGGACTCTTCGAGGTCTTCGGTTTCCTCGACGATTGCGTGGATCTCGTCGTCAGTCAGCATGCCTGACAGCCCATCGCTGCACAGAACAAAGCGGTCGGCCGAAGCGAGGTCGATCTTGCTGATGTCGACCAACACACTGTCTCGCATGCCGAGTGCACGCGTGATCACGTTCTTGTGGGGGAAGTTGCGCGCTTCCTCCTCAGTCATGTCGGGACGCGCTTCGCGGTAGTCCTCGAGCAGCGAGTGGTCGCGTGTCATTGGCTCGATGGCGCCATCGCGGACGCGATAGCAACGCGAGTCACCGACATGCGCGATGTAGCCTTGATCGCCTTTGACGATGAAACCCACCAGCGTCGTGCCCATCCCTCGCAGTTGCGGGTTCTTTCCGGCCGACTGGTAGATCCGCGCGTTCGCGAGTCGGATCGAAGCGACCATGCGGTTTTCCACATAGGACAAATTGTGGTCGTAGCGGTACGGCCACGTCGCGTCCTGGTCTTTGCTGTGTCGGTAGAACTCGCCGATAACGTCGGCGGAAAGTTTGCTGGCAACCTCGCCCGAGGCGTGGCCGCCCATCCCGTCGGCTACCAGGAAAAGTTGCTCATCCTCGATCAGGGCGAAGTAGTCCTCGTTATGAGTCCTCTTCATCCCGACGTCGGTCTTAGCCGCGTACCGGATGCGCACTTGGCCTACATCGTAAACGATTGCCGCAGGTAGCTCCACGGGTAGGTGTCATCGAGTTGCGTGTGCGGACCCTCTATCGCACTTGACACCTGGTCAGTAGTGCCGCAGGTTTGCCCCTCGCCATGCCGCCGAAGTCTCCCGTGTTGCCACGCACCAAAGCCGCCCCGTCTTCGGGTCAAGTCTGGCTCGTCACGGTCGGTGACGAACTACTCGCAGGGGACATTCACGACACGAATTCGACGTTTCTCGCGCAACAGTGCCGAGCGATAGGTGCGACGGTGATTCGAACGGTGTCGGTCCGAGATCGCATCGATGAGATCGCCGAGGTCCTGCGCGAGGCGGCCAGTCGCGGTGTTTGCGCGTGTCTTGTCTCTGGTGGTCTAGGTCCAACGACAGACGATCTCACCACCGAGGCGATCGCGGTCGCGGCCGGGGTCGAGGTTCGACGGGACGCCGCGGCGCTGGAGCGCCTCGAGGCGAAATTTCGGGCGTTTGGCTACGACAACATGCCGTTGTCCAATATCAAGCAGGCGGACTTTCCGCAGGGCGCGGAGATCCTCGCCAATCCAATCGGGAGTGCCGAAGGCTTCATGGTCCGGATCGACGGCTGCCGTGTGTTCTCCATGCCCGGCGTTCCTCGCGAACTGCGAAAGATGACCACGGAGCAAGTGCTGCCACGGCTGGTCGAGGCGTGGGCGTTGCGCGAAGTGCCGCGTCGCATCTACCGCGTCCTTGGGCACGGTGAATCGGCGGTCGCACAACGCATCGAAGGCATCGTTGCGTCGGCACGGACCCAGTCTCCAGGACTGGCCACGATGTTCGTGCACTACCGCGCTGCCACACCGCAGGTCTCGATCATCCTGGAGGGCGTCGCCGCTGATTCGGAGCCGGACGCAAAAGGTGCAACCGCAGATGAGTTGGCGTCGCTCGATGCCGCGATGATCGACGCGTTGCAACCCGGGATCTACGGTATCGGCGAGGCAGATCTCGCGACGCGTGTGGTTGGGGCCGCATCGGCGGCGGGCGTGTCGTTGGTGGTGGCGGAGTCGTGTACTGGCGGTGGTCTGGGCGCTGCCCTCTCGGCGGTTCCCGGTGCCTCTGCTTGTTTCGTGGGCGGTGTGGTCGGCTACAACAACCGCATCAAGGTCGAACTCCTGGGCGTGCCCCAGTCTGTGCTCGACGAGCATGGGGCGGTGAGTGAACCGGTCGCTCGAGCGATGGCCAAGGGCGGGTGTGTGGCTACGGGGGCAGATCTCTGCGTCGCGATCACCGGGATCGCGGGACCGGGCGGTGGAACCCCCGAAAAACCGGTTGGAACGGTCGATGTCGCGGTTTCCGACGGTTCTGAGACGACGTACAAGCGTCTCAAGATCCGCGGCGATCGTGCCACAGTGCAGCGCGCGTCAGCTCAGTGGGCACTGAAGTTGGTCTGGGATCGCCTCGTCGCCAAAGGCGTGGCCTCGATCGTATCGCTGCCCTAGCGCATTGCTGCCCGGCCACTGCTGGCCGAGCACGACTCTCCTCTTTCTACGCACAATCTCACTTCGAACATCTTCCGAAAGACACAAGCGATGGCCAAGGCAGAAAATCCCAACAAGCAACGCGACGAGGCGATCGGTCTCGCACTGGCCACGATCGAAAAGCAATTCGGCAAGGGCTCCATCATGCGCCTCAGCGCGGACGGCAAGTTGCCCGGCGGCGACGTGCAGGTGGTTCCCACCGGATGTCTCGGACTGGACATCGCACTTGGGATCGGTGGGTTGCCTCGCGGTCGTATCGTCGAGATCTACGGACCTGAGGCGTCTGGCAAGACGACGATGGCGCTGCACGCGGTTGCCGAGGCACAAAAGCTTGGTGGTGTGTGTGCCTTCATTGATGCCGAGCATGCGCTGGACGTTGGGTACGCGCGCAAGATCGGCGTGCGCACCGACGACCTCCTGGTGTCGCAGCCTGACTTTGGCGAGCAAGCCCTGGAGATCTGCGACATGTTGGTGCGCTCCGGTGCGGTGGACATCATCGTCATCGACTCGGTTGCGGCGTTGACACCCAAGGCCGAACTGGAAGGAGAGATGGGCGACTCCCATGTCGGTTTGCAGGCACGTTTGATGAGCCAGGCGTTGCGTAAACTGACGGGGTCGATCGCTCGTAGCCGCACCATCGTCATTTTCATCAACCAGCTTCGTATGAAGATCGGCGTGATGTTCGGCAGCCCCGAGACCACCACCGGTGGTAACGCGCTGAAGTTCTATGCCTCGATGCGGCTCGACATTCGCCGCATCGGTGCCATCAAGCAGGGTGACACGGTCGTTGGTAACCGAACCCGGGTGAAGGTGGTCAAGAACAAGCTTGCACCGCCGTTCCGGGAGATCGAGTTCGATATCACCTACGGTGAAGGCGTGAGCCGCGAAGGACTGCTCATCGACATGGGGGTCGATGTTAACGTTGTCGACAAGTCCGGTTCGTGGCTTTCGTACAAGGGCGAGCGTGTCGGCCAGGGCCGTGAAAATGCGAAGGTGTTCCTCAAAGAACATCCGGATATCGCTAAGCGCATCGAGGACGAGATCCTGCAGAAGCACGGTGTTGGTGGTCCTGCGCCCGACGTTGAGGGCGAAGAAGGGGCAGCACCAGCCGCCGAGCCTGGTCCGAAGGCTATCGTGCCGTCGCCCAAGGCTGGGCCGCGACCAACCTCCAGTCGGTCGCGGCGCATACGCAACTGATCTACGCCGACGCGGCGACGTGACGGCGTTTGTGCCGACCCGCGGGTCTCACCAGCTAGATGTGAGCCCGTGTGGTGCCCCGCCGCATCTTCCACATGAAACTGTCAAAGTAGAAGTGCACCATTGATTGGTACAGGCCCCAGTACACGAACCACTCCGCGGTGCTGAAACCTAGGAAGTAGGGACGGGCGCTAGGGGGCATCCACTGAGGCCCGTACTGCAGCGCGATGATAAGTAGTGCGCCGCCTCCAGTAAACCCGCCGTACGCGATCCATGGGTGCTTCAGTACGCGCGCCAAGGTGGGGTTGTGGGCGAGTGGTTTTGCGTAGCGGCGGCGCTGAAACGCCCACACGAACACCATGTATTCGATCGCATGGGAGAAGCCGTACGCCAAGTAGACCTTGAGCGGGTGCACGACGAAGAACGCGGCCGACAACGATGTGGTTCCCGCCGCGAGCCACAATCGAGGCGCGTTCGTGAAACGATTGGCACGCCACTCGTGCCACAAAAACAGCGCCAGCGCGCTGAGCACCAGAGCAATCGCAGGGGCCAGTAGGTAGGGCTGCGCGGCCTCCATCGCGTCGAGCACGGGTACGAGCGTTCCGCGACCCTGTCGATAGGCGCCGAGGACCGCTTCGCGATTGGCCGGCCCCAACCAAAGCAAGAACACGGGAATCCACGCGAGCAGCAGCAGACGGTCGACCCAGCCCGGGACCTTGGTATCGCGGCCACTCTTGGCGCTGTACAGGCGCAGGATCCCGTACTTCTGCATCAGGACGTGCCAGATGTTCCAGGCGCCCGTGAATACGACAATGCCGGCGATGAGGTCGCGAGGGTGGATACGCAGCGCCGGATAGTTGGTCGCAACGACCATGGCGATAGCGATGACGCCGAGCGTGACCGTTGTGCCATGGCGGCGCGTGCCCGGTTGAGGCCAGACAGACACCAAGAGCCTTGAGCTGAGCACGGCGATGGCGAGCCAGATCCAGCCGCGCTCGACGCCTGTCTCGCCCGCAAGGGGCATGACAGCGAGAACGATACCGGGGAGACCGATCGCGGCCAGCGCTCGCCAAGGCGGCCGATCGCCTTGTCCATCACGACGCAGTAGCTGGGCCAGCGCGACCACCAAAGCCGCGAGCCCGACAACGTCGAGGACCGCGAACGATGGGCCGAGGCGCTTGAAGTAGGGACTGGCTGCCCACAGTCCGAGCATCACGGCCGGCAGCACAAAGAACCGCACGGGGAAGCGACGTCGGATCTGTGCGTCGAGATAGACGTACGGCAGCCCGAAGTGGCGGTGCAGATCCGTGAGCACCAGGATCGCGATGAAACCCGCCATGTAGTCAGCGCGGGTATCGCCGACAAACATGAGCGGCACGAGCACCCACAGCCATGACAATGCGTAGGCCGCGATGTCCACGCCTGGCCCTACGTGCCACTGCTGTACGGCGACATCGGGTGCGGAGATCCAGCGCGATGAGTTCACGGCCTCGGCATGGTCTCGCGCTTATCGCTCGTGTCCAAATCGGGCACCTGGCGCGCTACGGCAGAGCCGCGTCCAAGGCGTCGCGGACCGAAGAGACTTCGGTGAGCGACAGCCCGGCGGGGACCTTTGTTCGCCGCCGAGTCTTGGTGCCGGTCTTGGCGACGATGGCGCGTGAAAACC
>JAESSZ010001136.1 GCA_016763875.1 Nannocystaceae bacterium | reverse complement strand
CCGCTACGTCGACGGCATCAAGACGGATGATGCTCTGTTCCCGTTCCCGAACGAGAGCCTCGCCAAGGCCAACATGTGCGCGGACGGTGAGCGACAGTCGGACTGGTGCCAGTACGACGGCACGCTAGAAGACTACGTTTGGGGGATGTGACCCCTCGGGATTCGCAGCTCACGCAAGCACGCAAGTGCGGACGCCGGAACGCCACGAGCGCCCTGTCAACGAAAAAACCGTCCCGGTCTTGGTTGCGGTAGCGTCCTACGTGCGCTGCAATGGCGCTCGCGCGGCCATGGGGAAGAAAAAAAAATCACTTCCAGAGGGTGATGTCGTGCGATTCGTCGGCGGCTTGGTCATTGGCGCGCTGACGGTGCTCGCTGCTCTCGGCGTGGGCGTGACCGTCAAGGAGGTCCGCGACAATCTCGCGGTGAGACACTGGCCTGAGACCACTGGCACGGTCGTACGAGCGCACATCGACAATGTGCAAAATCAGCACATCGCGACCCGTGGACCAAACCACTACGAACCACTCGTCGAGTTCACGTACGAGGTCGACGGGGTGGTGCGCAACGGCAACAACCGGCTCCTCACGTGGCCGATGACGAAACGCCAAGCGACGGAGCTCGTCGCGGGATACGTGGTCGGCGAGACAGTCGCGGTCTACGTCGATCCGCGGCAGCCGACACGGCTAGCCCTAGACAATGACCCGCCCGTGATCTCGGGGACCACGCTCGGCATTGTCGTCTCCTCGACGCTGTACTGGGCATTTTTCGCCGGTTGGCTCGTGCCCAACGCGATCCGCAGGCACCGGGCACGTCGCACCGCGGCTAACTCCCGGCCGGGTACTTCTGGGCCAAGAAGTGCGTGATGACGGTCGCGGCATCCTCCGGGACCTCGGCCTCTTCCTCCACGATCATGTCCTTCATGACGCTCGTCCACTTCGCGAGGTCGCCACCTCCGTAGTCGTAGACCTCGTCCAGTTCGTGGCAGTCCGTACAGTACTGCTCCAGCAGCGCAGGTCCTTCGGACGTATCGACCTTGACCACCGGGGGCTCGGCTTTGGGTTTCGGGGCGGCATCGGAGCCATCGGCAGTTGGCACCGCGCCGTCGTCGGTAGCAACGGGTGGCGTCGGATCGCCGGCCGTAGGATCCTCGGGCTCCCCGCCAGTCAGCCGCGCGAGCACGCCAGAGATCAGTTTGCCGCGGTTTCGCGCGTCCTCGGCCGCCAGCTGCCGTGACTCATGGATCTCCGGCGTAATGGCCACCAGGTAGGCGGTGACGTAGGGCACATCTGCGGGGTCCAGCGGCTCGCCAAACACCGAGGGTTTTTCGAGCATGCGGTCCACGACCTTGTACCAACTCTTCGCCGAACGCGGCTTGGCAAGCACGGTGCGCATGTCGTGGCATCGCACGCACGGACCCACGAGGACCTGGCGACCACGCGACATCCCGTCTTCAGAGGTCAGCGTCTCGACCGACGGCGTGTCGTCCGGCATCTCGATTCGCGTCATCAGCTTGCGAACGCGGTCGACATTACTATCGCTGAAGGCCTCGACACCGATCCCCTGGGCACGCAGCGCGAACGGGATCGACAACGTCCCCAGGACAATCGTGCAGATCAAGATGCCAAAACCCAGCGCGGGCATCGACTCCTCGAAGTGGCGGAAAAAACGCAGGATCAGGAGCTTGGTGAACAGCAGGATGCCCAACACGATCGAAGCCACGGCGTGCATGACCGTGCGCGCGGGTAGCTCCACCTGATATTCCCAAAGGCGCGGGATCATCTCCCACATCAACACGACGTAGATCACCGTAAACAGAATCCCCACCCAGCGATGGACCATGAGCCACACGCGGGGGGCATTGGTCTTCTTCGCGACCTCGTCCCAGCACTTGGGGTTCCATAGCCATGCCTGAAGCAAGACGGCGGCCAGTCCGAGACCGACGAAGAGGATCCCAAGCCACATGCTGATCGTAGTACTCATGGTCGTTTCCTTGTCTGCTGCGGCACACCAGCGCCACAGCATCCAGTGCGCGCAGTCTTCCCGCGTCAGCCCGGCAACGCAACTAAAGACCGCTTAAACCGGTACGCAGGCCCGGCGTCGATGGCGTGCGGCAGATTCAACGCGGGGCGGCAGCAATGTTACCGCCGTCGACGGGAAGTACTGCGGCCGTCGTCGCACGGGCCGTTGCGAGCGCCAAGAAGGCATCGGCCACATCGGCGGCAGTCACCTCGCGACCTAAAAGGTTCGAGCGAAAATAGGCATCGGCCGATAGCCCGCGGGCGGCGGCGCGCGCCTCGATGTCGGCCGCGCCGAGCAGTCCCGTGCGCACACGATCAGCATTGACCGCGTTGCTGCGAATTCCGTGCGCCGCGCCCTCCAGCGCGTACTGCTTCATTAGTGCGACCAGGGCCGCCTTCGCTATCGCGTACGGGCCAAAGTCTGCCCCGGGGTTGAAGGCTGCCTTGCTGGCGTTGAACAGCAGCCAACCGCCGCGCCCCTGCGCACGCATCACTTCAGTGGCCGCCTGCGCCACCCACTGGTGCGCCCACAGATTCACCGCCAAGCTCGCTTCCAGGACCTCTGGCGGGCACGTGGCGATCGGCGCCTGTTGCGCCACGCCAGCGTTAGACACCACGCCGTCCAGTCCACCGAAGCGCTCGACACACCATGTCACGGCCGCCGCCACGGCCGCCCGGTCCGTCACATCGACGACCTGGGCGCAGTGGGCTGCGTCCCCGATGAGATCCTCGACCCGCGGATCGCGATCGATCGCGACCACGTGGGCACCGGCCGCCTTGAAACGAGTCGCGGTCGCGTAGCCGATGCCTGAGGCTGCCCCCGTGACGAGCACAACCTGACCCGACAAAGGCAGCCGCTCGCGTTTGCCTAGTTTCGCTTGCTCAAGCGACCAGTATTCCATGTCGAACAGGTCGGCGGGTGGCAGCGGCTCATAGCCGCCCAGTCGCTCAGCGTCATCGATGACCGTCGCCGTGTGCTCGTACAGATCCGCAGCCTTGGCCGCGCCACCTGCATCCACGCCGACACCGACCATGCCCAAGCCAGGCACAAGGACCACGCGCGGCTCAGGGTCCAGCATCTTCCGCTGCACCTGCTTGGCATCGCGCTGCAGCTCGAAGTACGCGACGTATCGTGCGCGGTAGGCCGCTAGAGCCTTGTCGACCAGGTCTGGCCACACGGTTTGTGACTGCCCGACGACATCGAGCACCATGGGCCACGGCTTGGTTCGGATCACGTGGTCGGGCGTCATCGGGCCCCGCCCGGTACGCCCTTTGACTTCGGGATGGTCCACAAACGCACGGAGCATCGCCGAGGTCCGCAGCGCCATGATGCAGTCGGATCCATGGTGCCGAAGGCCGCCACGCAGCACCGGGGCGAGCGCCGCCCACGATACGTCTGCACTCGCAGAGGCAGCAGTCGGCCGCGCCACACGACGTTCCTTGGCAATCGCGAGTTCGGCCACCGTGACGGCCTGAATGTGGCGTTCGTACGACTCGCGCGCCGTGGCCCCGAAGGTAAACAGCCCGTGCTTGAGCAGCAGCAAACCCTCGCAGTCCGGGCTTGCCTCGTAGACTTCGGCCGCCAACTTCGCGAGCGCAAAACCGGGCATCACGTACGGTACGATCGCGAGGCGGTCACCAAACAGTGCGCGGCATCGGCTCTCGGCCCCCGGCTGATCGACCAGCGTCAAGATCGCGTCGGCGTGACTGTGGTCGATGAACGAGTGCGGCAGGAAAGCGTGGAGCAACGTCTCGACCGACGGGTTGGGCGCCGCGGCATCGAGCAAGCGCGTCCTCGCAGCGTTGACCATCGCCTCATCGCTCAGCTGCGGTCGACTGCGCAGTGCGAGCAGCGACTCCAGTCGAACGGCGGGCAGCCCCGCGGGCTCGATGGCACCCAGGTCCCAACCGCTGCCCTTGACGCACAAGACGCGCGTCGGCGAATCGGTGTCGTCGGGCAGGGTCGTCTTGACCGAGGTATTGCCGCCGCCGTGCAAGACCAGCGAGGACTCCGCCCCGATCAGGCGCGAGGTGTACACGCGCAGTGCGACGTCATCGTTGCTGCCGGGCAAGCCTGCCCACGCGAGCTTGGCTTCCGCTGCGTCCTGGTCCGACCACCGTGACTTCATAGCGGGCGCACACTACCTCCTTGCACGCGCCTGGTCTGCGCACCCGAGCGACCGATTACCCGTAAAGCTTGCGGCAAGTCGGCGAGGTCTCGACGGCCTTGGGGTCCGGTCGTGTCCCTAAGATGAGATCACCCATGTGCATCGTCACGCCCATCCAGTAGTGCTCGTTCTTGAAGTGATGCAGGCGATGGAACCGCCAGATACGCTTGTAGACGCGCCCTTGTGGACGATAGCTGCTGTGACACAGGAAGTGCGTCCACTCGTAGCTCAGCGCGATCGCATGCACAATAAAGAGCATCGACAGCCACAAACCCATCGTCGGAAGCAGTATCCAGCCGGCCACCATCGCGAAGACGACGCCAACAAAACCGCTGCGGAACGGGATGAACCAGTGCGCCTCGTCGTGAGGTCGCTCGTGATGCGCACGATGAGCGGAGGACAGCAGTGTGTCGATGCGCAACGGCCCGAGTTTGCGCGGTCGCCAATGCAAGATCCCCGTGTGCACCACCCACTCCGTCATTGGCTGCAGCCCGACAAACGCCGCCACCAGCAGGAGATCCCAGGCCGAGAGTCCGCCCACGACAATACGTGCAACCGCAAAGACACTCACCAACGCCACGAGGCGGCGCGGAGATCCACGACGCGTGAAGATGAGACCCGCCTCGAGCAGCGTCAGGCCGGAGGCCCGAGGGTCGTCGCCAACCCGGTGGAGAACGGCAGAAGAGGTTGACGCATTCACTTTGGGCCTCCATTGGCGCCGGCCTGGGCCGACTGCAGTACTGCGATGAGCTGGAACACACGGCGGGTGCCCTGCTCCATCAACGCTGCCGATACGTGTTTGGCGGAGACGTCGTCGGCACGAGCGACCGCCTCAGCAATGGCCCGATGGGCAGCAACGTCGCGCACCTCGTCCGCCATGACGTGCACGAGCGCGACACGAATCTTGTCGTAGACGTCGCGCAGCCCGTTGAACGCAAGCTCGTACGCGATGTTTTGGGACCCACGAACGAGCGTGTCCCAGAAACGAAGCGACAACGTCTGTAGCCGCTCCAGCACGTCCTGGGGCAGGACGTCGGGGTCAGCGTCGGCGTGGGCGATCATCTCCTCTCCCATGGCCGCAGCGATATCGTGCAGCGCTGCCGCCACATCCGCGT
>JAESSZ010001135.1 GCA_016763875.1 Nannocystaceae bacterium | reverse complement strand
GCGCGTTGTTTGAGCATTTTTTCCAGATGGGGGTTGCCTGAAATCATAGCTAAGACTTTCTTACGGGGACCAGCCCCACCCGTGACGCTGTCGTGGCCAAGCCATGAGATGCGAAGGAACGCCTGCTCTCGATCCTGACGAGGGCGGAGAACGTTGAAGGTCGAGGCACAGCTCACCCAGGTGAGAACCGACGTCGAACGACTCGAAGGCAAAAAGCGCGGGATCGAAAGCCGCATACCAATGGCGAGCATCGAACTCTCGGTGGTCTCGAGCGTGCGCATCAACGCTCGCGACGCGGAGACGGTGGCGAGCGCGGTCGACGATGCAGGACGCGCCTTCGTCGCAGTCATGGCCGGCCTGATCCGTCTCTTCGGGGTGGTGCTTCCTCTGGGTCTCGGCGCGGAGCCAATGGCGATTGGCGCCCACACGGTCTGGCGACGCCGCCCCCGCGAGCAACTCGCCATCGCTCCCGCCCGTCACCCCCAGGGACAAGCCCAGCTCCGGGACTCGCCCACTGCCGCGGATATCGGTCACTGGCGCACCGACGCGGCATTGGGGCCATGCGCGTTTGGCAGCCCTGGCCTCGCGCCGTGCGCTGCCGTAGGGTCCCCGCGATGGCCACGCAGTCGAAAGTACGTCTTTCAGTCGGGCTGGACGAGGCGCGGCAGGCGATCCTCGATGCCCTGCCCAAAGATACGATCGTGCGCGAAGAGGACGACGGCGTGGGTCGTTACGCTGGATCGAGGACTCTGGTGATCATCGGCCGACGACGCGAGCGGCTGATGATGTTCCACGGCACCTACGGGGACATCAAGCGTCGGTTCGAGGAGCCGGATCTCGATGTCGTGTTCGACACCAGCAAAGACAAGCTCGCAGCGAAACTCGTGCGCGTGGAAGCCAAGCCTCCGGGGTTGGTGGCGCGCGGCTTCGATCTGCTTGGCTACATTGCCACCGTCGCCGCGGTTCTTGTCGCCTACTACATGATCCGCTCGATCCCGATGGACAACGAGCGCATCGGCCTGGTCGCCGTTGGCGGCGGCATCGGTTGGGCAGCAATAGCCCACTACATGCCCAAGCGCGCAGATCTCAGTTTGTACGAGCTGGTGGACAAGGCGCTCAAACCACACGTCATCGCGAAGAAGAAAAAGAAGAAAGCGGTGCCGTCAGAGCCCGCGCCCAAAGACGCCTGAGGGGCAGCGCAGGTGCTGAAGAAAGTCGCTATTGCGCTGGGTGTGGTGCTGCTACTGGGCATCGGGACCATGGCGTGGTTGTGGCGACAGGCGACCGCGCTCCCCGATTGGTACACGCAAGAGCCGGCGGCGGAGCCTGAACTCAGCACCGCAGAATTCGTGGACGAGGACAGCCCGGCACCGCCCCAGTGGATAGCGCAGGACCAACAGGGCAATGCGCTGGACGACGTCGAGCCGATCCCCCTGGTCCGCGAGGACCGGCAGTCCGCACCGGGCGCACCGCCGAAGCCGGCCAAAGCGACCAAGAAGAAGGCCAAACGGCACGTGATTCGCGGCTTTCATCGGCGCGGTGGAAAACGCAAAAAGCACTCGTCACAACCCAATGCCGTCAAAGCGTCGCGCGCCGTATACGACAATGGGGAGCTGGAACTCGGGGTCATCGTGGACCTTTCGAACTTCCCCAAGGACAAGCTCTCTGAGAGAGACCGGCGCCGCTACGACCGGGCCATCGCGAGCTTTCCCGGGCTCACGAAGCGCGACGTTTGGGTCGGTGTCGAGGACACGCCGATCACCGTCGATGGATTCCTCCAACTCGGCCCCGACGCGCAGGTCCGGATTGGCAAGCTGCGATACTCGCTGTCGGGCGCGGCAAAACGGCTGGGCATGAAACCGTCGCAGCTCCGCGCTGAACTCAACCGCGAGTTGCGGCGGATGGGTCTCGTTGACCCCGCGAGTTCGGCTCACCGCCGCTGATGAACGCCATCACCTGCGGATCGGCGTCCAGCGCGACCAGATCGGCCAGATGCGCATGCGAGATCCGCGTGAGCACGAGTCTCGGGGTCCGCAGCTGCCAGGGGACCATCATCAATCTCATTGTAGCGAGATTGGGCTGGCCGCACAGGGCGGCACCTCGTCACACACCGTCGCAGGTGACGAGATCCGGTGCGACGACCGGAGGTAGATCGCTGCAGTACTCCGCCTCCCAGATCTCCACGCAGTTGCCGTTGAGGCACTGCAGGTCTTGGTCGTCGCCGCAGGCTTCGCCAGAGTCTGCTTTGACGTTGCACAGCCCTTCGTCACAGTACAACTCAGTCGCGCAGCGCAGGATGCTCTGCGTGCCTGGGTCCTCATCGCAGCTGGCGGCCACCGGGGCACCCGCATGACACACGGGTTGTGCTGAGCCATCGGCGGCCAAGTCCTCGCACAGCCCGGCGCTGCACCAGTTGCCTCCGTCGCGCTCGCCGGGAACACACTCATCGCCCACCGCGAGTTCTGACGTTCGACACTGGCGCGCGCCGTCCGTCGTGATGCACCCGACCGTGGTGCCCGGGTTGCATTCAAAGTCTCCTGCGCAGTCCTCGCCCGCGTTCTTGACCACCCGACAGGTCACCGCGCAGTACAGCCCCGCTTCACACTCATCGTCGGACCCGCACGCATCCTCGACCCCGATGTCGGAGGCGCACGCGGCACCATTGCAGTGATAGCCCGCGCCGCAGTCGGGTTGCGTATCGCACCGGTCACCGTTCGAGTCCCCCCGAGGCGCGCAGTACGTGTACGTCGCCTCGCCGATGTCATGCGGAATGCACGACTGCCCGCGCGGACACGCCGAGTCGTCTGCGCAGTCGAACCCCGCGGCACAATAGGCGGCGCAGGTATTGCGCGAAGGATCGCAACTCAGCGAGGCCTTGCAGGGCAGCGATTCGGTGCCCGCGTTCGGTTCTTGGGGGTCAGCGAACGCGCATGGCTCACCGACGCCACCCTTTTCGGCGCATCGACCCGTCGAGATCCCGCAAAACAGCCCGTCGTCGCACGCGGCGTCCGCCTCGCAAAAATCGTCAGCGAGCCCCTTGTCGACACACGCCCAGTCGCCGTTCTCAACTTGCTCGCAGGTCGCCCCGGGCATGCACTCGATGTCCGCGAAGCCTGCCAGCCCCTCCGAGCACTCCTCTCCGGGCGCCAACTTGCCCGTGAACAAGTTGCTGAGCGCGCACGGATCACTCGGGTGCGCCGTCGCGCAGGAGGCCGGCTCGCCATCAAAGGTCTGACTACAAACCTGGTCTTGCCATTGCTCCGCGCAGGCCGCGACGTTGTCTGCATCGGGTTCGGAGCGCTCCAGGTCCACCGAGTATCCAAGCACGAACAACAAGTCGGCGCGCGGCGAGTGTGCGT
>JAESSZ010001134.1 GCA_016763875.1 Nannocystaceae bacterium | reverse complement strand
TATGTTCGCGGTTCCATTGCGGCGATACTCGTAGTCGATCCGCCGAGGGTGACCGGGCTTGGCCGGGACGGGGATGCGGGTCTCGTCGAGGAGCTGGTACGGCTTTTCGTCGAAGCAAATGACCGGTCGCAGCGGGTCGTGTTCCTCGGCGTAGAGGTCGAGTACATCCTCCATCCGCTCGACGAACTCAGCGTCGACGGACGGGATGCACCACATCTTGTGCTGCCATGGTTTGATCTCCTTCTCGGCGAGCCGGCGCCGGACGGTGTCCCTAGAAATGCTGTCGTGGTCCACAAGCTGGACGAACTCGCCAGCGAGGAGTTCCATGGTCCATTTCGCTCGTCCAGTCGGTGGGGAGGAACAGGCCACGGCCACGAGTATCGCTTCCTCTCGCCCGGTGAGCTTGCGCCTCCCACCCGGGCGCTTCCGTTCGCTGAGAGCTTGTTGGAGCCCTTCCTCAACGAATCGCTGTTTGACCCGGTAGATGGTCGAAGTGCTCGTTCCCACGGTCTTCACGATGGTGGCATCGGGAACCCGCCGGTCACAGGCAAGTAGGATCTGCGCTCGCTTCGCGGTGCGGACTTTTCTCGTGCCTCCGGTGAGGAGTTGTTGGAGATTCTCGCGTTCGCTGTCGGTGAGTTCTACGATGTAGTGGACGTTCATGATCTCCTGCGAGCCATCCGTTTCGACCACAGCCATCCGTTCATGTCGATCCCACCGAAGCCAGAATTCACTGAGAAGCAGGGCCAGTACCTCGCGTTCATCTACCTGTACACGAAACTCAACAAGCAGCCGCCGGCCCACGCAGACATCCAGCGCTACTTCGAAGTCACGCCGCCGACGATCAACAGCATGCTCGTCAGGCTTGATCAGCTAGGCTTGCTCCGCCGCGAACCAGGTCGGGCGAGAAGCATCGAAGTACTCGTGCCGCCCGACATGCTTCCGTCGCTGCGTTAATCCCGCGCTGCGTTAACCCCGCCGCTGCGTTGCCCCCGCGCCAATCGATCAAAACCCCTGCGCTGAGGTACTAGTCCAGCGCGACCGTCCCCAAGAGCTCGACCTCACTCTCTTGGTGAACACCCTCCCGAACGCCATAGTTGTCATAGCGGCGATACACAGCGACGCTCACGAACTCCCCAGCTGACGCGGAAATGCTGCCAGAAAAATCATACAAGCAGCCTCCAGATTCGACCGCCTCGGGGTCCATGTCGCACGGCTGAATCAGCACTTCAGCGGTCCCAGGTACGTCTCGTTTTAAGTACGTACAAATCGACTGCTGTGGCCGGAACAGAACATCTTCGACCACAACCTCGATCGAGCCGACACCAGCCACCGCGGAAACATGGACCTCGACCTCCGAAGCAGCACCGCACACCACCATTGCCTCGGATATTTCAGCAACCTCGGCGCATTCCCACTCGCTGGGAAGGTTGGGAATCGCGCATGACGGTTTGCTGTCCGTGCAACCGGTCGCGGCGGCAAGCACGGCGGCGAATCCAAACCATAGAACAACGGGTGACCGCGGCATCAGAGTGGAATCCTCAAAACTCATCAACAGCTACTTCAATTGGCGCAGCTACCCATTGTGGGAGTCCTGGCGCTGTCGTAATCGGGAACTCGTATGAGGGAATCTTTCCCTCCATCCCGGAACCGTTGCCGTTGCCGTTGCGAACGGAGGCCACTAAATGCAGCTCTGCCACCACCATGTTATCGTATGAGTCGCGTAAGCGATAGACAGTGGAGACTTCGATTGCAAACACACTACTTGGCAGGGGCACCGAAGCTTCCGCAAGCGCAGATGCAGCGATGTCGAGCGCATCTGAATGCGACAAGCCAGTCGCGATTGCGCTACTATCGTAGTCAATCGGACGCCAGCGGGCGACGAACCTCACGAACTCACCTTGCAACGTAAATGTCGCAGCTGCGTAATCGCCTGCGACTAAAACACCGGCGATGCGTCGCTTGACATATATCTTCGTCGCGACTGACTCGACGATGTCAGGCTCACCAATCATACCACCGGCCGCTTTTAGAGTGCTTACAATCGTGGTGTACTCATTGGTGCTCGCACCGACCGCGACCAGTGCATCAGCGATCACAGACTCCTCAGCCAAAGTCGTGGGCGGCGGAGTGCCTCGTTGAATCGGTCGCTCAGGTGCAGACGCTAAATAGCGCCACTTCACAGGATCGTGACGAAACTCGCCCAGCCCCGAAGGAGACGCCACTGAGAGCGTATTCACAAGCGCCTCGGGATCTGCTAGCCCTGCGGACAGTTTACCGACGAAACTCTCGACCTGCGATGGACGCGGGAGTGCCAAGCTAGATGATTGAGTCATCAGCGCCCGGTACATGGCTGGCTCAGGTGCGGACGAAACGGATGCCCCCACCGGCCCACCGGATTCCCAATCAAGCGAGGAGGCGCGCGTCCCCAAATTTTCGGTAATATCACGAAGATCCGCCGGACTCACCTGCGGGTCGGATTGAGTGAGGACCGCTGAACCGGTACTCTCAACGCCACAGGAAAATAGAGGTCCACTACTCAAACTGACGGCCAGGTATCGCGCGACGAACAGCGACCTGCGCCTTCTAACACCAGGGAAGATCACCGCACATGTCCCTTGCGCAATCAAAGTAGTACCAGTGCTGGTTGTGAGAACCAGTATCCTTGAAGTCACTCATCCCGCCGTAGAAGAACAGGTTGTCCGCAGTTGATGCACTTGATGACGTAACACTTGAGACGGAACATTCGTAGACGTCGTCGGCCCGCATCGACATGATGTCGCCCCAACAATCGCCAACCGCATTGAATTCTGTATAGAACAGATAGTCGTCAACCTCTGACGAGTTATCCAACTCATCTAGTGGGCTATTGTGAAGACCATTAATCAGAGTAAGCTCGGCACCCGAGCCACCGCCATCGATTTCATAGATGATGTTTCCGGATGCTGCGCAAGGATACCTGAGCGCAACAGAGGCGTGCATCATGAGATAGTTCGCGTCACTAGAGGCTCCCGGTGCTCCAAGAATGACCTTGTTAGAGGTTGAGCCAAGAACAACGTTGCATGCCCCTCCGTTAGAATCCCCCATTACAAGGTACGTCCACCTGGTGCTTCCTGCGCATCCGTTGTGCCCTCCGTGGCCGCTGAAAAAAATCACGTCCGCCCAATCGGTACCGTAGTGGTTCGTTTCATCGGCACCGTAGAAGAAGCCAGCATCCCAGAAGTCAGCTCCGTCGACCTGCGCGTCGAGCCATTTCCACGCATTTGCGCTCTGGTACGCGCTGTTGTACGAGACGATGGCAGCGTCCCACGCCATTGCGTCGTAGGTTGCGTAGGTTAGATTCGAGCTGTTGCACGTTCCCGGGCCCTGATACGTTATAACGCCGTGGGCAACGGACTCGTAGGCAGCGTGGGAATCCGCGGGCAGCAGATAGAAGTACAACACCATCGCTGATGCAATCGACATCCGGCGGCGGCGAAAGACGCGGGAGCGGATGAGACTAGCGGCATGACGGTCCCTCATGCCCACAAGCTTCTCAAGAAAGCACATGCTCGTCTAGCTGCGCCCGTGGCCGGCTGACGTGAGCATCGACGTCCATGTATGGGAAGTGTACGAAAATATGCGCGGACACTTCCCTCTACGCACATCGAAAGCAGGGCCTGAAAAGCACCGACTCCTTCGTCGTACTCCTGCCGGATGCACGCGACCGTCATCAACTCCGCAGCCTGGTTCAACCTCGACGACCAAATGCTGTCATCCCGAGAGGCACCGTGCAACGACGTTCAGGACCATCCCCTCCAGCCCCCGAGCGCCCCCACTCGGCATACGACTTTCCTGCTACGCTTGGCGTCTTGGATTTGCTCGTGTTTGCACCGTAGGAGAACACTGTCTCTGGCGCCATCGGATCAGTTGGTATCAGCCCGCATCGTCGGCAACCGCGGATCCGCGGCATTGAAGCATTGACGCGACGTCATCACCGCGCCGGAACATCCACCTAAGAACTCCCTCCACGTCGTCGCCCCGGTCGTCCCATGCGCTGTAGGCCGGCCCGTTGGTATCCATCGCGACCAACACGAACGCGACCTCGGTGGGCGTGTCGTTGCCGCACGGAAGATCGATCGCGTGGATCTGAAGTGCACCCGAGTGTTCGGTGCCAACAGAGAACGCGTCGGTCAGCGCTGCACAATCGTTTGCACGGGCATCCAGAAGGCTCGTGAACTCGTCCAGTGGGAGGCGAGACTGAGACCCGGTCGCGCGGAGACCTGCGACACACGGATACTCTGAGCACTCGACGACGTCCAACTCAAGCGGCAGATCGCATTGGTCGAGCGCCGTCTCGATGATCTCAGTCCATCGTTCGGGTTCTTCGGTGGTCGGACCGTCGACGTCCCAGGCGTGGCGGATTCGTTTGCGGTCATCGGCGTATGTCTGTAGCTGAGCCTGCAGTATCGCGACCCGAGCCCGTTCCTCACCGCACCCATGCTCGCTATCGTCGATGCTCGAATAGTTCCCGGAGAAAACCCTGGCGCATACAAGTGGACGGACGGCGGAGGAGCGCTCCAAGGCGGACGTACGGGCCGGCGGGCTCGATGGCACCGTTTCGCGTCCGACAGCGAAGTAGGCGACGAGGCCCCCTACGCCCGCTCCCACCAAGAAGACGCAAAAAGTCGACGTGAACGGGTTCATTTTCGGGTTGCGTCCAATGTTGTCGACGCAGCTCCCTCTGCCGTCACATGTTGCTGTTGTGCGCTGGGGCCAAGCTCGGAAGGGGCTCGGCATCGGAAAGCCCGTAGGCCGACGCTAGAGAGATGGCTCATCCGTCCGACCACGCGGACGCCCGGCGGTAGACGTCGTTGTCCACATCTCCAGCCGTCTCAAGCACCCCGCGAGCGTACTGCGAGTCTCGGCGCGCGTCCTCGCCCCGACCCAGAGCGTCCAAGACTTCGGCGCGAGCGAGCAACAACTCGGCGCGAAAGCGAGGAGCAGCCTCTCCCCCTGCTGTCGCCGACACCGCCCGGTTCAGGTAGCGGAGCGCACTGTCGAACCTGTGGCCGTCGGCCTCCGCCTGGGCGAACGCCCAGATCCCCTCCGCCGCAGCCTCGTCGTCGCCTAGTGCTTCCGCCAATGTCAGGGCCTGCGCAGCCGCTTGGGCCTGCGGCTGCAGCTCTCCCAGGCGACGGAAGGCATTGGAAATCGACGCGTACATATCCACGCGAATGGCGGCGAACGAGCCCGGAGCCGACTCTGTCATCGCAAGAGCGCGACGCTGCGATGCGATGGCCTGGCGGTATTGGCCCAGCACGAACTGGGCCCGACCAAGTCGTTCGTGCGCCTGCGCGAGATCGGGATGATCCGGCGGCAGGATCGGTTCTCGCAGCTGGAGGACCTCGTTCATCATCGAAAGTGCGATCTCGGCGTTGTCTTCGAGGAGTTCGATGCCAGCGAGAAGGTGGAGACTCTTGGCGCGTTCCAGAGGAAGCGCCATAAACGCCACCGGCGGGGCAAATTCGTCACGCAACAAGCTCTGAGAGATCAGGCCGGGCGGCAACGGCACATCGGCGAGGTCGGCCAACGTGGCGTAGAGATCAACCGTGCTCACCGGCGCAGATT